>DAOKYU010000002.1:300000-425390 GCA_035325995.1 Thermodesulfobacteriota bacterium
CGCTATACACCCCGTCGCGGGCAGGATGCCGGGCCACATGAACGTCCTCCTTGCCGAGGCCAACGTCCCCTACGACGTCATGCTCGACATGGACGATATCAACCCCGACTTCCCCGAGGCCGACATAGCCCTCGTGATCGGCGCTAACGACGTCACGAACCCGGCCGCGAGGCACGATAAGGCGAGCCCGATCTACGGCATGCCGATACTCGACGTCGACAAGGCGAAAAAGGTCTTCGTGATAAAACGAAGCATGAACCCCGGGTTCGCCGGCATCGAAAACGAGCTCTACTTCAACGAAAACACCTACATGGTTTTTGGGGATGCCAAGACTGTCGTAAGCAATATAGTCAAGGGGCTCGGCTAAAGCCGCACCTCCTTAAAAGTGACACCGACCGGCGGGCGGTCCCACACGGGGCTGTCCGCCTTTTTTTTGCCCGACAGCCTTCGAATTTGCCGCCGCGGCGCCGGCTCGTCCGTCCTGATTTATTTCTTCATTTCAACTTTACTTTCAAAAACGCACTATAATTATGCGCATGGGAAGGACGGACGTCAGGGGCGGGGTGTCCTGGGAGAGGAGCGGCGGCTACGTCGTCTGCTCCTGCGGCGTGGTTTGCGTGAGGCCGGGGTGGTTCGAAAGGGCGGTTAATTCCTTCTACGGCAGGAAGCACGTCTGCTGCATATGCTCCGGGGAAACCTCCCCGTGTATAAACTGCAGGAAGATGCGGAAAAGGGAGCAGGACAGCGATAATTGCGCGGTCGGCACAAGGGCTTCGCTGACGGTTCGCTAATTACGGCCTGCCGGTCGTTCCCCCACTTTATTATCCCGAGATCGAGCACGAATACGGCGTAGAAGACGGGCACGAGCACGAGCTCTATGACCGTCGCAAGGGCAAGCCCGCCGATCTGTGCGTAACAGAGCGGCTGCCAAAGGGGGCCTCCGTCTATCGCGAGCGGGAAGAGGGCGAGTATCGTCGCCCCTACGGTTATGAGCACGGGTCTCAGCCTCTCTATACCGGCGTCGAGCAGCGACTCTACCAACGGTTCCCCTTCCTCGTGCTTCACCTCTATAAAATCGAACAGGACAATTACGCGGCTTACTATCACACCCGCGAGTCTCGCTATACCGAGGCAGGCCATGAAGCCGAAGACCTCTCCCATGACCAGGGGCGCAACGAGCGAGCCGACCACGCTGTAAGGCACGGCGGCGCCAGGACGAGGAAGGGCTTGACGGCGCTCCCGAACTGCAGCACGAGCGCGAGGAATATGGCGGTTATTGAGATGAGCAGAACCATTGATAGGTTACGGAAGCCCTGCCGCTGTTTGGCTTTTTCCCCGGCCCGCACGATACCGTAGCCGGGCGGAAGAGATTCGATGAATGCGCTTATTTCCTTATCGGTTTTATTCAAGATCGTTGACGGAAGCTCACCGGGAGCCTGGAACGCAATTAGGGAAATCGTCCTGAAATGGTTCAGTCTCCTGACTCTGGGTGTCTCGAGTCCGTGTGTTACGCTCGACAGTTCGAGGAGGGGCACCTTTGCGTAGTTCGTAGAGCCGTAAACGTAGAGACTGTTCAAATCGGGAAGCTGCGCCCTCTCGCCGATCTGGAGCCCGGCCACTACAGGGATGCTCTCGTCCCCTTCGATATACGTCGTAAGCTCGGCCCGGCTCAGGCCCGCGGCGGCCGACGTCGCCACGTCCTTGTTCGTAATGCCGGACGGATTAGCACGATCCGGGTCCACCTCCAGCCTCACCCGGAAGCTGTCCTCGGACCAGTCGTTTCTTACATAAGCGGTCTCGGGAACCTTCCTGAGTTTTTCCTGTAACTCCCCGGCCCTCTCTTTCCGCTCTGTTGCGCTCGCGCCGGATCGTATGGTGGCCCTGATACCGGCGCCGCCTACAGGCGCAGCAGCCGTTCGGCATTCCCATGACAGACCTTCGCACGTACCTCCTCGCTTATCGGCGCGGACTCGATGAAATCCGAGGCGATCTGCGGGTCCTCATAGGGATAGTCGACCGAGAACATCACGCTGTCTTCGCCCAAGGCTCGAACAGCCTCGACGAGCGGTCCCGCGTCGCAGACGCCCGAGGTGGTGATGGCGATGTTACGCTTGATGATCGTCGACGGCAAAGCGTCCGGCGCGAGCTTCTCACCAAGGTCGAACGCCCTCCTGCTGTCGAAGCGCCAGAGAAGGAAGGGCAGGGTCTCGCCCATGTGGCCGAGAATGACCCTGAGCTTGGGAAAACGCGTGAATGTTCCTCCGAAGACGAGTCGCAACGCATGGGCTGCGGTCTCCGCGGTCCATGCCCAGGTCGGGCCGTCCAGCTCGGGACGATGGGCAAACATTGCCGGATGGTCTGCCATACTCCCGGGATGCAAATAGACCGGGACATCCAATTCCTGCACGCGCTCCCAGAAGGGGATGTACTGGTCTTCATCGAGATAGTGCCCATTGGTCTGGCCGTTGATGAGCGCACCTTTGAAGCCGAGATCCTTGACCGAGCGCTCAAGCTCCGCGGCGGCTGCCGCGGCGTCTTGCATCGCGAGATGAGCGAAGCCGGCGTACCGATCCGGACGTCTCTGCACCTCACGCGCCAGGAAGTCATTGGCGTTGCGCGCGAGCCGGACCGCCGTCCCTGCGTCGGGTTCGCCCTGTACACCGGGCGTGGTGACCGAGAGAACCATCACGTCTACAGCCGCCTTGTCCATCGCCTCGAGCCGCAGCTCGTCGAAATCGGCGAGGCGACGTTCGACATCGGCAAAGAGCAAGTCACTCTGCGTCGGTCTTGCGACGTATTTCTTGGCAAGCTCGGGCGTCGTAAAATGCTCTTCAAGCGCAATCTTGCGCATGGTTGCCTATCTCCCTGGCGGCTTTCGCTGTATGCTCCGCTCTTAAGCCGTAGCAGCGCGCTCCTCGCTGGTGATGGAGCGTGGCCGCGCGGTGCGGCGGCGCAATAATTCCATGGCGGCGAGGATTACGGCGTGGAGCTCGGGCAGGAGTTTACCGGCGACTTCTCGATCTTCAGCTCCTTCATCATGAATTCGCCGTTGTTCTTCGCGTCGCTTAGCAGGGCTCCCGACCAATAGCCAGTCTTGCACGTCGCCGTGTCGCAATTGCCGCCGGCGGTCTGCCATTCGCCCGTGCGCACCACGTCACAGACGCAAATCGCTTTCTTGGGATTGGCCGGATCGACGGTGCAGATCTTGTTGAGGCATTGCGCCCAGGGCGTGCCGCTCTCGCACTTCATTGCCTTCATGCCTTGCTCGAACTGCGTTAGCATGAACTGGGAATACACGGTGCGAACGCCGTCGGCGTTGGAGCTTGGTTTGACTGTGTCGCACTCGACGGTGGCGAGGTTCGGACCCTCCTGCACGTCGCAGACGCAGATTGCGGCCTTCGGGTTGCCCGGCTGCGGGATGCAGGGCGCCGACGTGCAGAGCGCGAATTGCTGGTTGCAAAGATAATTCTTCGCCGCCGCCGGCTGCGCGCCGCCGAAAGCGGCGACCATGACGGCAGCCGCGAGCCCGACCCACGACATCACTAATCTCATGAAAGCCCCCTGCGCGATACATCTTCTTGTTTTCCGTCGTATCACCGGTCGTTTCTCTATTGTGCCCGCCCGCGAGCTAAATCGCGAGCTAAATATAGGCTTGGAAATGACGAGTGTCAAGCGATTGGCGATCCTCAGGTCCGACCATTCGGAACCCATGTTTAACTCGGAGTATTTACGGCTTATGGCTTAAGCTCGCGGGAGACTCTGTCGCGGTGGTCGATCCTGCGAATTGACCCTCCCTTCCTGTATGCCCCGCACGCGGCCGTCCGCCCCTTTTAAAGAATCCTGAAAGGATGGCGAAGGTCAGAATCAATAACAGGGGCTTGCAGACCGTGGTCAGGCGGCCGCGCGAGACTGTTGATATAAGTTTGTACGGTCTCAACTAATCCTCCTTTAAAAAACCCGGTAATAAATATGATGCCCGGATTCTGCAAAGCTGAATCCGGTAAAGGGTTCTTTTATATAAATGAGAGTATAAAATTAAATATCGGCGTGTATGTCAATGCACGGCGGGTCGGGATTTATATTAAGGCATTATTAACAGCGGCTTAAAAACAGGTACAATAGTAAAATAAGGGTCTGGGAAGCGCATGCGCATTGCAAAGGGGTTTCATTGTGCAGTGCACAATAAACTGGTACTATCGTCTAATCAGCAAAGTTTCCGTATTTATAAAATATCTAATAAATACGGCCTAGTTCCCTTGTTTTAGTTGATTTGTGAGGTTCTTGTATTATAATGGTTTCCTCTTTTCAGATATTGCAAAGCAAAAAAACGCCAACTCAAGGAGAAGGAGAGTATGAGTACCGTTCATAATATTACCAAACAGCCTTACAGGAATACCCCGGGTCCGAGGGGGCTCCAGGTGAGAGATAATCTGGAGATAGAATACGCGGACGTCTATACCCCGGAAGTGCTCGAAGCCTTAAAAGCCCTTTCCGTTTTCAACAAAGACCAGAAGCTCCTTATGGAAAAGAGGTATTCCAGAAGGGCCCAGAGATTCCGCAACAGGGAGCGCATCCGCTTCCTCAACCCCAACGACTTCATTCCCCGCACAAATATTAAGGTACAGGACGCCAGAGACGGCAAGTTCGTAGGCTCGGACATCCCACACGATCTCCAGAGACAGTGGATACAGGGAACCGGCCCCGCGGCGAGGCCCAACTCCAGCGTGGACAAGAGCATCCGTAACGTGGCTTACGCTCTTCTCTCCGGAGCGGACGGCTGGATGTTCGACGGCGAGGACGCCCTCGGACAGGTGGGCACCATGTCCCTCGACAATCAGAGGAACCTCAAGCTGGCAATCAGAAAAGACCCGATTTTCATGAATACGGCCGAGCAGGTCTCGCGCGAAATGAACGAATGGGCCAAGGGCTTCTTCGGGCGCGAGATAATCACCGACTGGAGAAAGCAGCTCGACTTCACGACCAAGATCTTCCGCGCACGCGGGCTTCACCTCGACGACAGGCACGTAAGGGACGAGAACGGCGTTGCCCTTTCGGCCTCGATAGTCGACACGGTCCTCTACGTAGTAAACAACTACCAGGAGCTCCAGGCCGCGGGCTCTTCCATAGTCCTCTACCTGCCGAAGATACAGACGGCCGAAGAGGCGGCTTTCTGGAACGAGCTCCTTACGGCCCTCGAAGACCATCTCGGCATCCCCGTGGGCTCCATAAAGGTCTACGTCCTGGTCGAGCAGATCGAGGCCACCTTCCAGCTCATGGAAATCCGCGCCGCTCTCGGCAGGCACTTCGTCGGCTACAACACCGGCAGGTGGGATTACATCAACAGCGTGTCCGACGCAATGGCGTGGGACCAGTCTTTCATCAACCCCAACATCGAATCCATAACAATGACTTACGGCTACATGCGGAACTACGAAGACCGCGTCAGAAGGGCGGTAAACACCCCGGGCGTAAACGGGAACTATGCCCTCTGGCAGGGCGGCATGGAGCCGAACATCCCCGTCGGGTCCGACAAGGGCGTCAAGGACGGGATGGAAAAGGCGGTAGCCGGAGCGAAAAGGGAACAGAAAGCGGGGGCCAGCGGAAAGTGGGTCGCCCACTGGAAGATGGTCCACATAGTAAGGCCGGTCTGGGAAGAGGCCGGCGAGGAAAACCAGGCGGGGAGGAAATTCCCGCCGCTCACCTATACCGACGAGGACGCGGACGGGCTTACGCTTTTAGAGCCCGCGCCGAGGACAATAAGAGGCGCGAGGAACCTGATAAGCGTAGCCCTTCAGTACGGTAACGCGTTCGGCCAGGGGTTCCAGGCCGCGGCGTTAAAGCCGGCGGACTTCTTCGAGAACGACGACATCCTCTATCTCATGGAAGACGCCGCCACGGGAGAAATCAGGCTCAGCATCCTCTGGGAGTGGGTCGATAAGGGGGCCGAGCTCACCGAAGACGACAAGGAAACGGGGGCCAAGTCCGGCGACACGTTCACGAGGGAGCTCTTCGAGCGCCTCCTCGCCGAGGAATACTCCAAGCTCTTAAAGGCGAAGGACAAGGACGTTTACGACTACTCCAAGCCGACGACGCTCCCGATTGCGAGGGAAATCGTCGAAGCCTACGTCCTCGACAACGTAAAGACCCCGTGGTACATCGACCTTCTCAACATCAACCTCAACAACCACGACCTTCCGACCGCGAAGCTCAGGATAAAACAGTACAAGGACGCATTCAAAAAAGACGGCACGAGGATAACTGAAAACCTCGACTTCCCGTCCGATACCAGGAACGACAACTTCCTCGAAGACGAGCTCGACTCGTTCGAAAGGGAAGTCCAGGAAACCAAGGAGTGGTTCGCCTCCCCGAGGTTCAAGGGAATAAGGCGGCTCTACTCGGCCCGCCAGGTCGTCCAGCAGAGGGGTACGCTCGAGCAGGACTACACCGTGGCCAGGGTATACTCCGAGCAATTCTACAACAGGCTCCGCGAGCTTTTCGCCAAGGGCGAGCAGATAACGACCTTCGGCCCCTATTCGCCGGGCCAGATAGTGACGATGAAACGCATCGGCATCGAGGGCATATATCTCGGCGGCTGGGCGACCTCCGCGAAGGGGTCTACCGACGAGGATCCGGGTCCCGACCTTGCCAGCTATCCGCTGAGCCAGGTGCCCGACGAGGCCGCCGGTCTCGTGCGCGCCCTCCTTACGGCCGACAAGAACCAGACGTTCCTCCGCTCAAGGATGTCCGAAAAAGAGCGTAAGTCCACCCCCAAGGTCGACTACAGGCCGTTCATCATCGCCGACGCCGACACGGGCCACGGCGGCGACGCCCACGTGCGTAACCTCATAAAGAGGTTCGTCGAGGCCGGCGTCACGGGTTACCACATCGAAGACCAGAAGCCCGGGACGAAGAAGTGCGGACACCAGGGCGGCAAGGTGCTGGTTCCGGTAGACGAGCAGATAAAAAGGCTCGTCGCCGCGAGGTTCCAGCTCGACATCATGAAAGTGCCGGGAATCATAGTCGCGAGGACGGACGCCGAGGCGGCGAACCTTCTCGACGGCAGGGGCGACGAGCGCGACCATCCGTTCATACTCGGCGTCACCAACACCTCTATCCCGGGATACAAGATCTGCTATCTCGCAATTCTGAAGAGATTCTTCGACAAGGGAATTACTGACGTAAACGGCTTTATGCTCTACCAGATATCGGACGACGAATACGAAGAGGCTTACCAGTGGTTCGACAAGGTCGGGCTCACGCCGATAATCGACAAGAGCATCCAGGCCTTAAAAGAAGGGAAAGAAAGAAGCATCACGAAGCCGCTCGACAACGCCGCAACGAAGTTCGTCGAGACATGGGAGGTCGAGGCCGGCCTCATGACCTACGCCCAGGCCGTCGCCGAGCAGATGGAGTTCGCGATAGAAGAGGGCAGGACGCTCGACATGACGATCGAAGAGTGGTTCGATTTCGCGAAGCACTCCTCCTACCAGCACGCCAGGGAGCGCGCAAAGCTCATGGGCATCGACGCCTTGTGGGACTGCGAGCTTTCGAGGACGCCCGAGGGCTACTACCAGGTAAAGGGAGGCATCGAGTACGCGATAGCCAAGTCGCTGGCGGTCGCACCCTACGCCGACCTCATCTGGATGGAGACGAAAACGGCCAACTACGAAGAGGCCAGGGAATTCGCGGAGGCAATACACGACGAATATCCGGACAAGATGCTGGCCTACAACCTCTCCCCGTCGTTCAACTGGGATACGACAGGAATGACGGAAGACCAGATGAGGGAGTTCCCGAAGGAAATCGGAAAGCTCGGCTTCGTCTTCGACTTCATCACCTATGGCGGACACCAGATAGACGGTCTCGCGGCCGAAGAGTTCGCTACGGCCCTGAAGCAGGACGGCATGCTGGCGCTCGCGAGGCTCCAGAGGAAGCTCCGGCTCATCGACTCCCCGTACAGGACCCCGCAGACACTCGTCGGCGGCCCGAGGCTCGACGGCGCGCTCGCCGCATCGTCCGGCCGTACGGCTACGACGGTCGCCATGGGCAAGGGCTCTACCCAGGTGCAGCACCTGGTCGAGACGGAAGTCCCGCCGAGAATCCTCGAAGACTGGCTCGAGCTCTGGTCCGAGCATTACGGCATACCGGGCAAGCTTACTGTAAAACTGAGGCCGCACACCGCGGGCTCCGAGCTCCTCGAGCTTTCGGTCCTCGACGACATGAAGAACAAGCTCGCGAACGTCATATTCTCGTCGATTCACGACCGCTGGGGCAACAACTTCATCTCCGTCCGCGATCAGAACACGTTCGACGACAAGCTTCGCCAGAAGAGGCTCATGGCCCTCATCCATCTGTTCCTCATTCACAGGTACAAGGGAGGAACGGTACACTACGTCAGCCCGACAGACGATAACCAGAAACAGGCCCAGGGCATGAAGGCCCTCGGTATCTACGACGAGGTAAACACCGAAGTCGGCCACATCATCGTCGCCCGCGTCAACACCGACCGTGTAAAAGAGCTTATAAGCTCCGACCTCACAGAGCTCAAGAACTTCATAGCCAAGAGGTCCGCCAAGGGGCGTGGAAAAAAGAAGTAAGATAGTTTAAGATAAGATAAAAGCCGGCGGGGGCGCGCGAAAGCGCGTCCCCCTCGGATTACCGAAACCGCAGTCCCCCAGATCAACGGGCAGGAGGTAATACGACATGGAGCTTCTCCCGCCTTTCCTCTACGCAATAATATTCATAACGTTCGTCGTGCTCATAATCCTCCACTCACGAAACGTCGAATAATTCCGTCCAATCCAGTATGTTATGTGTTGTAAATAAGAACCGGTCTTACTCGGGTCCTGTTAGCTGTATGCCGCAGTGAAGGGTAAGGCGTGTCAGGCGCCTCTCGATCTCCGTCCCTGTCTCTCTCGCGACTTCTTCAAAAGGCTGTTTTCGTACTCTTCGAGACATTCGTCGGAGCAGGTGCCCCGAAAGGCCTCGCTGCAGCCCTCGCACAGTATGACGAGCTCGTCGCAGGGGATGTTGGCGCAGTTCTGGTAACGGTCGGACGCCCCGCCGCACCTGACGCACGTGGCTATGCAGTCCCCCCCGGTCTCCACGTCCGATATGAGCCTCTGGTCGAAGACGAAGCACTTCCCCTCCCAAACGGTGTCCGGGTGCTTCTGGCAGAAGTTTATTATGCCGTCCTTCAACTGGTAAACGTCCGTAAAGCCCCTTGAAACCATGTACGCCGTCGCCTTCTCGCACCTTATCCCGCCCGTGCAGTATGTGACTATCGTCCTGTCCTTCCGGTCCTCGAATTCCTCTATGGCTTCCGGGAATTCGCGGAACGAATCTATGTCCAGCGTAACGGCGTTTTTGAACTTCCCGACGTCCGATTCGTACTTGTTCCGCGTGTCCACGATAATGAAGTCCCTCCCGCTCGAATACATATCCAGGAGCCCTTCGGGGGATATGTATTTGCCGGTTTTCGACATGTCGAGCTCACGCTCCATGCGGATTATCTCCTTCTTCTTCCTGACGATGAGCTTCCTGAAGGGGTGGAACGAGGAAAGCTCCTCCTTGAATGTGACGTCCTCGAACCCGGGTATAGAATTTAAATGGCGCTTGTAAGACTCGATGTTGTCCTTCGGGCCCGAGAGGGAGCCGTTTATGCCTTCTTTTGCGACGAGAATCTTCCCCAATAGCCCCTCACCGCCGCAAAATTCCCTTTCGGCCGCCACGAAGGCTTCGGGATCTTCGATGTTCGCGAACTTGTAGAACAGTATTACGTGTACGTTTTCCATTGTATTTAAGGTCTTAGGAGCTGCCCCGCCATTAAATCATAACTGTTTAACAGGGCTAAAATTATAAGTGATTGTAAGGACTTTTCAACTTCTGCGGAATTTTCAGTCCTTAAAAAGAGAGAGAGGGAACACTTAATGCTCGGGAAAGTGTTCCCTCTCTTCTTAAAGGAGGATGGAGGATGAATTTAAGTGCGTTACTTAATCTTAGTAATTAATATAAAGTATCCCGCTTAAAATGTCAAGTGCTATTTTCACGCGTGACCCGGAACAATGCAAACCGCCTCGCTCCCTGGGCCGGGCAGGCCTAATACCTGGGGTCGGACGTCCAGACCCAGTCCCTTACCTCGGGCATGTCCTCGCCGTGGGCGCGCACGTACTGCGAGTGCTCTTCGAGCTTCCTCTTGAAGTACTCGATCAGGTCGCCGGACTCGGACTGGAGCCTCCCGGCCCTGTGAAGGGCCTCTATCGCCAGATGGTAGCGGCTCATGCCGTTGCATACGACCATGTCGAACGGGGTCGTCGTCGTGCCCTCCTCGACGTAGCCGCGCACGTGAAAGCGCTCGGCGTTTGGCCTCTTGTAGGCGAGGACGTGAATTACGCGCGGATACCCGTGAAAGGCGAACACGACCGGCGCGGTGTCGGTGAACAGCTCGCGGAAGGTCTCCTCGTCGAATCCGTGCGGATGGTGCGAATGGTGGTGGAGCGTCATCAGGTCGGTTACGTTCACTACCCTCACCTTAAGCGCGGGCAGGTGCTTCCGGAGGAGCCACGCCGCAGCCACGGTTTCGAGCGTCGGCACGTCCCCCGCGCATCCGAGGACGACGTCGGGGTCCTTCCCGCCGTCGTTGGACGCCCACTCCCACACGGACGCCCCCCTCCTGCAGTGCTCGACGGCGGTCTCCATGTCCATCCACTGAAGTGCAGGCTGCTTGCCGGCGACGATGACGTTTATGTATCCCTTACTCTTAAGACAGTGGTCCGCCATCGAAATCAGCGAGTTGGCGTCCGGCGGTAGGTATATCCTCACGACAGCCCCCTTCTTCGTCATGACGGAATCTATGAATCCGGGGCCCTGGTGGCTGTAACCGTTGTGGTCCTGCCTCCACGCGTGCGAGGTGAGGAGGTAATTCAGCGACGCCACAGGCGCCCTCCACGGGAGCTCCGCCGACATCTTTAGCCACTTCGCGTGCTGGTTCATCATCGAATCCACAATCGTGGCGAACGCCTCGTAACACGGGAATATGCCGTGCCGGCCGGTTAGCAGGTATCCTTCGAGCCACCCCTGGCACATGTGCTCGCTCAGGACTTCTAAAACCCTGCCGTCGGGCGCGATGTGGTCGTCCGTTTCGATGATTCTCTCTACAGAGCACCTGTTCGTCACCTCGAACACCGCGTCCAGCCTGTTAGAGCTGGTCTCGTCCGGGCAGAAAAGGCGGAAATTGCCCTCTTCTGCGTTGTTCCTGAATATATCGCGGAGAAATTTCCCCAGCTCGCGCGTGGCCTCGGCCTTCTCCGTGCCGGGCTCTCTCACGACGACGGCGTAATCCCCCAAGTCGGGCATTATGAGCGGCTTTAAAAGCTTGCCGCCGTTCGCGTAGGGGCTCGCCCCCATGCGCTTGTTGCCGTAAGGCGCGAGCTCGGCAAGCTCCGGTATAAACCGTCCGTCCTCGTCGAAAAGCTCCTCCGGCCTGTAGCTCCTCATCCATTCTTCGAGAATCCTGAGGTGCTCCTTGTTTTCCTTGACCTTCGCCACGGGCACCTGGTGCGATCTGAATGTCCCCTCTACCTGTTTCCCGTCTACCACCTTCGGCCCGGTCCAGCCCTTCGGGGTGCGGAGGATTATCATCGGCCAGTCGTGCCGCCTGCTGAACCCCCTCATGCGGGCGTCCATCTGTATCTTCCTTATATCCAGGTACGAACGGTTGAGCGCGTTGGCAAAGGCCCTGTGCACCTTGAGCGGGTCGTCACCCGCGACGAACCTGACGGCGTACCCGAGCCCCGAGAAGAGCGCCTTGAGCTCCTTGTCCGTCGAGCGGCCCAGCACCGTAGGCCCCGCTATCTTGTAACAGTTAAGGTGAAGTATCGGGAGCACAGCCCCGTCGCGCACCGGGTTTATGAACTTGTTCGACTGCCAGCTCGCCGCGAGCGCCCCCGTCTCGGCCTCGCCGTCTCCAACTACGCAAACCGCCAGGAGCTCGGGGTTGTCCATCACGGCGCCGTTTGCGTGGGCGAGCGAATAGCCGAGCTCCCCCCCCTCGTTTATCGAGCCCGGCGTCTGAGGCCCGCAGTGGCTCGGGAGCCCCCCGGGCCACGAGAATTTCTTAAATAGCGTGAGCATCCCGGCTTCGTCCCGTGTAATCTCGGGGTATACCTCCGAAAGCGTGCCTTCCAGGTATGTGTTAGCGAAGAGTGCCGGGCCTCCATGCCCGGGGCCGGTGACGAAGATCACGTCGCAGTCCCTGTATCTTATCATCCTGTTAAGATGCACGTAGATGAGATTCAGCCCCGGCACGGTGCCGAAATGCCCGAGCAGTCTCGGCTTTATGTGGTCGGGCTTGAGAGGCTCCCTCAAGAGCGGGTTATCCTGAAGGTATATCTGGCCTACAGAGAGATAATTGGCCGCGCGCCAGTATTTGTCGATGAGCTCTATCTGCTTCTTGGACAGTTTTTCCATATGAACGTTCGCCTTTTTGTCGGGATTCCTCCCTGCTTCTACTTACAAGATTATCGCATCATACCGGGACGGCAAAGCCCTATTTAAAATGTCCGGGCGGCATATGGTGGTCTATAGAAAATGCCTGGAATATCGGCCGGTGGCGGCTTGGGCGGAAGCCCACCGGCGTAAACGTGAACGCTCCCGGGCGGGGGCTGAGCCCGGCGCCCGCCCGGCCGGAAAACCGGAACGGCCGCCCTTTCTTCTAGACTTCGTCTATCGAGCCGTATTCACTCGACTGTAGTATGAGCTTGGCGACGAGCCCTGTCCACCCCGTCTGATGACTCGCCCCTATGCCCGCACCGTCGTCACCGTTGAAGTATTCGTAGAAGAGGAGATAATCCCTCCACGCCGGGTCATTCCGGAATTTTTCGGCGCCGCCGAAAACGGCCCTCCCGCCGTCACTCTCCTTCTTGAATATGCGTATCAGCCTGTGCGCTATCTCGTTCGATACCTCCCAGAGATTCATATGCTTCCCGGAGCCCGTCGGGCACTCGACCTTGAAATCGTCACCTAGATAATAATGGAATTTCTGAAGCGCTTCTATAAGGAGAAAGTTCACGGGAAACCACACCGGTCCGCGCCAGTTCGAGTTCCCTCCGAAAAGTCCGCTCGAAGATTCGGCCGGCTCGTACCTGACGCAGTACTCCTCGCCGTTGGTCTTGAAGTAGTAGGGATTTTCGAGATGATATTTCGAAAGCGCCCTTATGCCGTAGGGGCTGAAGAACTCGCTCTCGTCCAGCATCTTCTCGAGAATCTGCTTCAGCTTCTCCTTATCCACGATGGACAGTATCCTTCTCTCGCCGACGCCTTTTTCTATCATGGATGCGACGTTTTTCGCGAGGTCCGGCCTGTTTTCGATAAACCAGGTCATCCTTCTATGGAATCCTTCGAGCTGCTCCAACGTCTCCGGCTCTATAGTCTCTATCGCGTACAGCGGTATCAGCCCTACCATCGACCTCAGCTTCATCGGTACGTGAGAGCCGTTCGGGAGATGGAGGACGTCGTAATAGAATTTATCGTTCGGGTCCCATAGCCCGTCGTGCCCCATGTCGGGGAGGTTTATGGCGCGCGCTATGTACAGGAAGTGCTCGTAGAACTTGCTCGCGATGTCCTCGTAACTGGGATCGACCTTGGCGAGCTCGATGGCTATCGCCAGCATGTTCAGGCTGTACATGCCCATCCAGCTCGTGCCGTCCGCCTGCTCGAGCACGACGCCGGAAGGAAGCTGGGCGTTCCTGTCGAATACGCCTATATTGTCGAGACCGAGAAAGCCGCCCTCGAAGACGTTCTTTCCCCCGGCGTCTTTCCTGTTCACCCACCAGGTGAAATTAAGCAGAAGCTTCTGGAAGACGCGTTCGAGGAAGAGAAGATCGCGCCGCCCGTACATCTTGTACTCGATGTTGTACACCCTCCACGCGGCCCACGCGTGAACGGGAGGGTTCACGTCGCCGAAGGCCCACTCGTATGCGGGTATCTGGCCGTTGGGGTGCATGTACCATTCCCTCGTAAGGAGCACCAGCTGCCGCTTGGCGAACTCGGGGTCTATCATGGCGAAATTCACCGTGTGGAACGCGAGGTCCCACGCCGCGAACCACGGATACTCCCACGTGTCCGGCATCGACAGCACGTCGTCGTTGTAAAGGTGTATCCACTTGTGATTGCGGCCGGTCCTTCTCGACTCCGGCGGGGGAGGGTAGGCGGGGTCGCCCTTCAGCCAGTCGTTTATCACATAGTAGTAGAACTGCTTCGTCCACAGCATCCCGGCGAATGCCTGGCGCTGCACGTTCCTGAGATCGTCGGGCATGGGGTCGGGCGATATCCTCCGGTAAAACTCGTCGGCTTCGGCCATGCGCCTCTGAAAGATATCCTCGAACCCGGCTCCGAACGGGTCTTTCATGCCGGGCTCGTCCGTGAGCCTGAGCCTCACGGTAATGGACTTCCCCGGGGGCACGGCGAGTACGTAATGCGCCGCCATCTTCGTCCCGACGTTTCCGGGGTTGACGGCCGCCTCGTTGCCGGAAACCACGTAATCGTTGATCCCGTCCTTCACGTACGGCGAGGGGTTCGGGATGCCGAAAAGCCTCTCGAAGTTTGTTTCGTTCTCGGTGAAGAGGAGCTTTCCCGGCGCGTCGCAGTAGAGCCATCTCTTTTCCAGCGTAGGGTGGTCCGCCTCGACGACCTTCACGCCGCCCGCGCCGCTCGCCTCTCTCAATATCGGCTTCTTGTCGTCCCCTTTCCAGCTCCACGTGTTCCTGAACCATAGCGTAGGCAGGAGGTGGAGACCGGCCTCTTCCGGCGCGTGGTTCACTACCGTGAGCTTCACCAATACATCCTCGGGCGTACCCTTCGCATACTCTACGAATATGTCGAAGTACCTGTCGTCGTCGAATATCCCGGTGTCTATGAGCTCGTACTCCGATTCCGTGCGGGATCTTCTCCGGTTCGTCTCGACGAGGTCGCTGTAGGGATAGGCCGCCTGGGGATATTTATACAGGCATTTCATGTACGCGTGCGACGGCGTGTTGTCGAGAAAATAATAGTATTCCTTTACGTCCTCTCCGTGGTTGCCCTCGTTCCCCGTAAGGCCGAAGAGCCTTTCCTTGAGTATGGGGTCCTTCCCGTTCCAGAGGGCGATTGCGAAACATAACCTCTCGTGATTGTCCGTTATCCCGGCTATCCCGTCCTCGCCCCACCTGTATGCGCGCGAGCGCGCGTGGTCGTGGGGCAGATATTCCCAGGCGGTGCCGTCCGGGCTGTAGTCCTCCCTGACGGTGCCCCATTGCCTCTCGCTCAGGTAAGGGCCCCAGCGCTCCCAGTACGCTTTTTTGTCTCTGTTCTCTTCGAGTCTCTTTTCTTCCGCTGTCTGTTTAGGGGGTGTAGTCATCGGGGTAGGGAGCTCCGGCGGACGTTCGAATGCGTCCTGTATCGGCGAGCCCCGTTAATCCTCCTTGGTATTTCCGGGCCACGTGTCCGGGACTTTCCGCAACCTGATCGGCCGGGACACGGATGAATACAATTTTACTTCACCCTGCGTGTTTTGAAAAATAAGCGGGAAATTTTCGAGCTGCGTCTTTCACCGGGAAAACAGGGAGGGAGCGCACGACGGACACGCCACACGTTACGTGAGCGCACGGGGCACAGCGCTGCCAAGGTTTGGCCGGGAAACGAGAACCAGGAATGAGGGCGAAATCTTCCCGGGGTTCCCGGGATTCACTCGACCTACATCTGCCTTCAGGCAGCCTGACGCACGGTGCGAAGAACCCTCGTCTAAGCCTTCTTCTTGCCCTTTACGATCTTTTCGGCTTCCAGCCAGTGCTCGATATCTCTCCCCGTTTCCCTGCCCCTCGATTCGAATATCTCGTAGGCCTTTTTGGCGATCCTCTCGTAGAGCGATTCCTGGGTTTCGGGGGCCGGCGCCGGCTTGACCGCGGTCTTCCTTACCACTGTCTTCTTCTCCGCGGGCTTTTTCGCCGCCGTCTTTTTCGGAGCAGCTTTCTTGGGGGTGGATTCTTTTTTAGTCGCCATATGCGATCTCCTTGCAGGCACGATAAAATAAGGACTTGCCTATTATTTTACAAGAATATATCAACTGTTGGCGGCTGTCATCCGCCGCGAAAAAATAATGGATGGAATGCGCTTCCGGTTCGTGCGAAGGGAATTCCGCCCCCCCTTTTTGTCGAGGAGGGCGGAACGGTCTTACAGTGGATTTCTCCCGGCCGATCGCTGGCGCGGAGAATCGGTCTTATTGGTTGCCGAGGCCCGCTTTGGCCTGCTCGTTTCTTTCTTCTATATCCCGCCTCAGTTCCGCTACGCCTTCCTGTATCTTCTCTTCCACCCACTTCACGTAATTAGGATGAGGCGCGAATCCCGAGCCGAGCTTGTACTCGAGCCCTTCGAGATACTTTCTCTCGTGCCCTTCGCCGGTGGTCCTGACGGGGATGACGATTGCGGTGCCGCCGTCGGCATTAGCCTCTTCCACCATTCCGCGTATAACCTCCACGGATTTTTCGCGCTTGTCCGGCCAGTCCTCTCTCCACGTGTAGTACTTGACGTCCCTGTACTTAACCGGGCTGCCGGACTGTATGTGCTCTGCGATCGTCTTGAGGTTATTCATCCAGTAGTCGTTTGCCTGGTCGCTCTCCGTGCCGTGGCTTAGCAGTATAACGGTCTCCTTCGACGGGTCCGTGCTGAGCTCCTTCGCCCTGTCGGCCATAGCCTCGGCGAGTAACGGGTGCGCCTCTATTCCGCCGAGCGTCACGAATACGGCGTCGCTCGCTATCCTCGACGAGCCTCCGTGTCCATGCCCGTGGCCATGTCCGTGTCCGCCGCCGTGCCCTCCGTGACCGCTGTCGGCGGCCTGGCCGCTTCCGTGGCTCGCGCTTCCATGAGCGTCGCCGTGCGCGTCACCATGGCCGGCCGAAGCGTGCTGCGCATATCTCGACTCCTTCTCTTCCGTGAGCCCGAGCATCTGCTCCGTGCCCTTCTTGAAGCTCGATTCGAGGGAGAAAACCCTCAAGACGACTATGCCTTTCGCGCCCCTTTCCTCGAGCCTTCTGACGGCCGGCTCGACTACGTCTATCTCGCTCATGCTGAACGCATCCTCGAACATGTATTTGTCCCTGAGCTCGTCGATTGCCGTGCTCATGGCGTGATTCCAGTTATAGTCCGACCCGTGCGGCATGTATACGACGCCGATTTCGTCGTCCTCCAGCGGGAGCCTTTCATTCGCCTCTTTCCTGAACCAGAGCGTAACGTATTCGTGCGGCGTAACGTCCTTCCCGTCATAGACCGCGCCCGGATACTTGGCCAGGCTGCCCTTGAGCATGTTCCACTCGCTCATCATGCCGGTGAGCTTCATGGCTAGGTTGAAGGGAACCACCACCGCGCGTCCGCCGTTTTTCGTGCTCTCGGCTATCGTCTTGTGGAGGTCGGCCATCCCCGCGCCGTGAAGCTCGTCGTCTGCCTCCCAGCTATACAGCACGACGACGGCGGTGTTCTTGAACCCGAGGCCCGTGTTCGCCCCTGCGACGATCCTTTCGAGGTCCGCCTTTATCGCCTGCGCGCTGTCGGTGTCCATCGCACCGGAGCCCACGACTACCAGCGTTTCTCCCGAGGGGTTTACGCTCAGCGCCGACGCCCTGTCGATGAGTATCTCTTCGGCGAGGTAGCTCTGTCCGAAGTTCTCCGCTATTGCTATAGACGCATTCCCCTTATAGGTCTTTAGCGCCTCGACGCCGTTTTTATACTTCGAGTCGGAGCTCGAAAGAAAGAACGGAACCACCCATATCGTATTCACGTTCCTGGCCTCCAGGTTCGCGAGCGCCTCGCGTACGTTCTTCTCGAAATCCTCTCCCGTTACGAAAGCGAGCTCGGCTGTGTAGTCCTTGCCGAAGTCTTCGAAGGCGGCCCTCGTCTCTTCGTTCCCCGAAAATCCCCTGTCCGGCACGAGAGCGAGAAACCCTATGCCGGCCTCGGCCGCATCGGCCTCGGGGGAAGCGGTGGGTGAAGCCGTCGGGGCCTCGCCCGCCGCCTGCGTCGCGGCCGCCGGCGCATTGCCGCCCGATTCGGGCTCCGTCTCCCCGCTGCAGGCGTAGACGCAGAAGGCTGCCGCAATCGCGGTGAATAACGTTAACATGTATTTTGCATTCATTTGATTTACACCCTCACAATTGTTTTATCTGTATTATAGCTTTTGCTGTTCTGTATATGCACTCTCCGGGAAATAGCGCCGGGCCAGTTTGTCCGTGGCCGCGGCATCCCTCCGGCGCTGAGTACCTTGATTTACTCCCCATCCCGCTGTTGTCTGATACGTGCAAGAAAAGACTGCCCCGGAATACCATGCGCCGGTTAAAAATGCGGGGCCCGGCAGCGGGGCCCCGCACCGTCATTTACGAATTATCGTTTACGGGAATACCTTTTCGAATATTACCGTATACCATCCGCTCTGAGTCGTCTGCGGGTGATAGTAGCTCTGTATCTGGAGCTTGTATATCTCGCCCTCGGACTGAATCAGGTAGACCCTGTAGTTCGGCCAGATCTGGTGGTCGTTTCCGGTAAGGTTGTAGGCATACCAGATCGAGTCGATGAATATGCCGCCGGCCGAATCCGTGAAGTAGAACGGGATCTGGCTCGGATCCGCCCCGTTGGTAAAGGCATCCGGCTCGTTTCCTATGGGGAACGCACCGCCCGCCCCCGGTCCGCTGAGGCCGCCGTTCGTATACATGCTGAAGAGCCTCGTCGCCGGGTCGTACCCTACGCGAAGGTCCCAGCCCGCGCTCGAGGTTACAGGAGCGAGCGTTTCGTAATCGAAATAAACCGAACCGCCGCCTTCGGGTATCTCGAACGTACCCGTGTGCGGAGTCGTAAAGCTCGTTTCCCCCGCATTCTGAATGACGGATTCGACGGTTATGTAGAATATCTGCTCCGTGGCTCCGTATGTAATATCGGTCACATGGAATTTAATGTAAGCCTCGCCGGTGTCGCTCTTTACTATCCACCAGTTGTCCGGATTGGCCGATACGGTGTGAGTCGTGAAGTCGTAGAGCCACCACCCTTCGGCTGTACCGTCGCCCACTATGACCAGGGACGGGACGTCCGACGTGAATACCGAGGCGTCCGGGTTGCCTTCTCCGTCCAGCGGTACGTCGCTCGAAGTAATGATTTCGAAGTCCTCTAGCTCCGAGTCGGCCGTGGCCGAGGCGAACCAGTCGAATATGGCGTCGCCGTTAGCGTCGTAGGCTTCCGAGTTGTTGCCCGTAAAGAATCCGCTGACGCTGCCCGGTCCGGATACGCCGCCGTTGAGGATTACCGTCGATCTCTTAAACCCTATGTCCCAGTTAGTCGAATCCTGCGCCTGTGCGTCCGTAAGGTCCACGACCTCTCCCGCGGAAAGATCGAGATAGGTGTACTTGTTTGCGGGGTCCTCGGGGCCTGCGCTTACTCCTCCCGCTGTGGCGTCGATGAGAAGAGAGATGGTTTCATTGCTGCCTCCTCCTCCGTCTCCGCCGTCCCCGCCATCGCCGCCGCCGTTGCCACCACCGCCACCGCCGTTACTGCCTCCTCCGCCCCCTCCGCCCCCTCCGCAGCCTCCCATGAGACCGAAGGACAGGACCACTACCAAAATCAATGGAAAGATAGTTTTAAATACCTTCATTCCTAGCCTCCTTAATGTTGTGTTTTTGAAATTTGGAAAGTCGATCTTATACCCAGATATATATAACGCCCTACCGAAGGCCTGAGGTCGTTCACGTCGTTCGGGTTTCTGTGAACGTCGAAAATATTGTCGACACCCAGGAACACCGTGCAGCATTCCCACACGTCCTGGTTGACCTTCCCGTCGAATTCGGCCCACCCGGGCGAGGTTATGGTGTTGTCCTCGTCGACGTATTCGCTCGATTGATAAACGGCCCTCAGGTTGATCATGTTCCCGGGCAGGACGTTTACTATATCGACGCCTGCCTTCACCTGGTGCTTCGGGCGTCCCGTGAGCCATTTGTCTATGCCCGTATCCTTCGCCCATAGATACGTGTACCCGCCGTTTATGATGAAATAGCGGAGAAGGTTGTATGTCGCGGCGAGCTCGGCCCCCATGGTCGTTGCCTTTCTGACGTTTATGTACTGAAATACCTGGAGCCCCATTTCGTCGCTGAGCTCCTCGTCGAGCCTTACGTCTATGAGGTCTCGTATGCGGTTATAGAACAGGTTCACGTCCCACCTGAGGTCCCTCCACCAGCCTTCGGCGCCGACCTGGAAGCCGTCGGACTTTTCGGGGACGAGGTCGGGGTTGCCGAGGATTATGTAGCCGAGCGCGCTGTGGTCGAAGAAGTAGTAACGCTCTTTTAAATTCGGCACGCGGTATCCTCTTCCGTATCCGAGCCTGATTCTCAGATTCTCTAGAGGGGATATCATGACGTTTATTTTCGGCGAAACGTTCGAGCCGAAGTCGGTGTCGTACTGGTATCTGACCCCGGGCAGCAGCTCTAGCCATGGGGTTACGAAGTAGTCGTCCTGCGCGTAGGCC
The DNA here is from genome assembly GCA_035325995.1 of Thermodesulfobacteriota bacterium. Lineage (NCBI taxonomy): Bacteria > Pseudomonadati > Thermodesulfobacteriota > Thermodesulfobacteriota bacterium. The sequence continues at coordinate 320,531 of DAOKYU010000002.1, forward strand.
TCGAACGAATTCATGTCCGCCCCCGGCGCTATCTCCTCTATTATCTCGACGCCGTTCACGGTCTCCTTTATCTGGTCCTGCTCCAGCGTCTGCCGCCCCATGATGCCGCCTATGGTCGCCAGGTGCTTTTCGCCTATCGGCCTGTCGTACTGCGTTTCCGCCGAATAATAAAGGAAAGTGGCGTCCCTTTTCTGCTCCAGCTGCGGGCTCGAAGGTATGTCGAGAATGCTTATGTCGTGAAAGCGTTCGTAGTTAAGAGCGCCCTGAAGCCGGGAGCCGTCCTTGAACGGCACGGTCGTCCCTAGTACGAGGTTTATGGTGTCGGCGTTCTCCCGCCTCTCCCAGATCACGTCGCCCAGCCCCGGCGTGAAGGTCGTGTAGGTTATCGTTTTGTCTTCCTTGTAGTATCTCGGGTAGAAATAAAACTCCATTCCGCCCTGCGTCGTATACGAAAATTGCCCACTGGCGTTCCACCTGTACCCCTCGTCGCCGTTCGTGTTCGGATCGGACTTGTCGAGGTCGTATCCCTCGAAGAAACGCACGTCCGAAAAGAGCGCTACCGACCACGGGCCGCGGTTGGCGGTGAGGTTGGCCATCAGGTGCTCGGTGGCGATGTGCTTGTCGTCCACGTTCTTGTCGCCGAAAGTTCCTATGTCCGCGAGAATAGTGGCGGCATAGTCTTCCGGGGGTTTGCTCGTGATGACGTTTATCACGCCGGCCATGGAATCACTGCCGTAGAGCGCCGAGACCGGGCCCTTTACTATTTCGATTCTTTCTATGTCGGCAGCGCTTATCTGCGTAAGGTCCACCGTCGAGCCGGTGCTGGCGGTGATCCTTCGTCCGTTAAGGAGTATCAGCACGCGGTCCGCGTCGAACCCCTGCATCCAGACGCTGTAACCGTTCTTCTCGGTTTCCTTGAGCAGGAGTCCGGGAACGTATTCGAGCGCTTCTTTAAGATCGCGCGCGTGGGTTCTTCTGATCTCTTCCTTTGTAACCACCTGCGTCCTCACAGGAGTATCGAGAAGCTTTTTCTCTGTTCTCGTACCCGTAACGACTACCTCTTCAAGCCTCTGATAATTCTCGTCCGGCCGACCGGTTTCCTCTGCCTCGGTCGGATCGTGCACCGGATCGTCCTCGTCGTCCGGCTCGTAGACCTCGGGCACCGTTCCGTCTATGTAATCTTCCGCCTCGGACGGAGCTTCCTCCGCCTCCGGAGGGTCGTATACAGGCTCATCCACAGCCCGGGCCGATTGATACACCCCGCATAAAACAATCAGGACAAAGATCGACAATATCTTTAAACAAGTCATTCTCACGAGCGAATAATCCCTTCTGTAATGTGTTCCGTGCGGACGGGGCTCCGACGCTAATGATGAGATTGATGATGAAATTCGTTCTCATAATAACAGATTACCCACCCATGTCAAGATTTTCAAACCGAATGGTAAAATGAGCTCAGGTTAATTATTTACAATAAAACCGGGGAGAAGCCATTACTATGAAATTGATATGCATTTTCGTTAAATATAATACCCGGGTATTTAGACATATGTGTAAACATCGTTGAGCGAGGTAGTTTCAAGTGCAACACGTGCCGAATGTTTTTAGATCCATGAAAATCGGAGGCTTAAAACGTGTAAATGCCCATTTTGTATGCATGCTTTGATCGTTGCATATGCATTGTTTTGCGCCGCTCAAATCATGGAATTTCTCGGGATATCGAGCTGTAAATTTTTTGTGCAGAAACCCGGAAATCCGGATCGGCGTAGATTGGCGGGACATGAATTTTAAAATCGAAAGAACGGTGCTGCGCCTGTGTCGTCCATCCGGGCGCCGCAGACGTGCGATTCCTTTTAAAGAATTGTTGGCCGCTTTTACGTTCTCGACGCCTCCTCTGAAAACCGGTCAGAACAGTTTACTCCGGTAGTCCGGGTCCGCTTCGGCATAAGGTCCCGTATGCCATGCTTGCTCCGTCACATTCACGGCGCCCTTCCGGCGCAGATTCCCCGATCCGGGCCCTTTGTGTCTGATACCCGCCTGTCCGCCTTTTGCCCTCATCCGGTCTTCGTCGTTCTCTTTATCCGGGCTGTAGTGCAAGCGGGGGACTGTCGGTGAGTGAGCGCTCACTTATTCGAGGCGATTACATCTTAATCAGTTTTCGGTTACATCGTGCTCACTTTGTCGGGGCCGTATTTCGGGCTGGGAATATAAGCATCGGTCAATACATTGTATTTCGATATGGGCACGGAAATTGCAAAGGCCTCCCGGAATAGACGGCCCGCGCTCCGGGACGGCTCGCCCGTGAGACCGATCCCCGGGCTCTCGCCTCCAGAGCGGCCGCCTAAAAAATATTTTGCCTCAGGGCCGAAGGAGATTGAGAGAAATGAAGAGTTTTCGGTATACCGGTTCACCTCGCAGCGCCGGGGGATTACTGGCGTGCATGATTTTAATTCTGGCAGCGTCTTTTACAGCGCCCGGCCCGGCACGGGCCGAGGTCTGCCATTCGCCGTTCATAAATTACCTGACGACGCCCGAGAAATATCTCTACGTCATGGCGCTCGACGCCGACGGGAAGGATAACGACTTTCTCGCCGTCATAGACGTCGACATAACGTCGCCCGACTACGGAACGATAATAAACAGGCTCGACCTCGGCTCGAAAGGGAACGAGACCCACCACATGGGCTTCACCGACGACAGGACTCACATCTGGGCGGGAGGCCTTGCATCGAGCCGCATATGGATTATCGACGTCGCGTCCGACCCGGCCAATCCCAAAATCGTGAAGACCATAGAAAACACCGGAGAGCTCACCGGTCTTGCCGGCCCTCACACGTTCTACGCCATACCCGGAAGGATGCTCCTCACGTTTACCTCTAACGCCGACGGCGGCGCGCCCGGAGGGCTGGCCGAATTCACCAACGAGGGTAAATTCGTGAGAACGCTTCCCCTTCCCGAAGACGCGCCATACCTTTACGACGTCGCCGTCAAGCCCGAGATAAACAGGATGATGACGTCGAGCTGGACGTCGCTTAACAACTATTCGAAGCCGTTTGCCGAAAACGATCCCGAGCAGTTCGGCAATACGCTCGTCGTATGGGACTTCAAGGAAAGAAAGCCGCTCGAGGTCTTCAGAATAGACCAGAAGCTCCCGCTCGAAGTCAGGTGGGCGAGAAAAGCCGGCTCCAATTACGGCTACACGAACTCCATAGTCGGCGACAGTCTCTGGATGTGGACCGAGAAGAACGGCTCCTTCGAATTCAAGAAGGCGATAGACCTCGGGAAGGGATGTCTGCCTGCGGACCTTAGGCAATCACCCGACGACAAGTACCTCTACGCCAGCTGCTTCGGGACGAGCGAGCTCCAGGCGATAGACGTAAGCGACCCGGAAAATCCGAAGCTCCACGATACGGCGCATCCCGGCCTTCATCCGAACATGATGCACGTCACCTACGACGGCAAGCGCATGTACGTCACGAACTCGCTCCTTAGCACGTACGACTTCGGCGCCGACGACTATTGGGTGCGTCTCATCAGGGTAGGGCCGGACGGCAGGCTCAAGACGGATCCGTTTTTTAACGTCGACTTTACGAAATTCGCAACCGGCCCGGCAAAGCCGCACGACATGCTTTTGTATTGAATCAAACCATAACCAGGAGGACACACACACATGAGTACGCAAATAGAGAAGAACGTGGAAGTGGTTTCAGACGACCAGTCGCTGGCCGAGAAGTTAAACGGCGTAGTCAGCTCGCTCAAGGCGAGAGGCGACAGGCCGGTGCTGGCGGAGTTCCAGGCGGCGACCGAGCTCGTCGACGGGTTTCAGACGAAGGCCAGCATCAGGCAGTTCACGGTAAACGTCGACGAGCCGCCGAATCTCTTCGGAACGGACACGGGCCCTAATCCCGTCGAGCTCGTTCTCGGGGCGCTCGGCACGTGCCAGGAAATAGTTTACGCGGCCTATGCCGCGGTTCTCGGCATACCGATAGATTCTCTCAGGATTAACGTCAAGGGGCGTCTCGACCTGAGGGGGTTCCTCAACGTCGCAGAGGTCCCGGCGGGTTTTGCCGATGTCGATTACGAGGTCGATATAAAGAGCACGGCGTCGAACGAGCAAATTAAACAGCTTGCCGAGCTCGTGAACGCCCACTGCCCCGTCCTCGATACGATACAGAGGCCGGTGCCGGTGAGCTTTTCCATAGTTCATAACGACACGAAGTTATAGCACCCGGGGCCGGACGCTCCCATTACCAGACAGCAGCTCGATAGAGAGGAATCTCGAGAAGGGCAGGGAGGTCCGGCCGACAGAATCGATAAAATCATTGAAAGGAAGAAACGGTGAAACGCGTAACACTATTTATATTTGCACTTGCCATGACGGCGTCCCTCCCCGCCTTTTCGGCCGGGGACCGGCACGTCGGCCACCACGAGGGCGCGGCTCACGGGGAGGCGGCGTCCGCCCCGCCGCCTGAAACGCTTGTCCCAGAATCCGGCGAGGGGAAGTATACTCTGCCGGTCATAGGACCCGCCGCCGGTTTCAGGCTTACGGACCTCGGCGGAAACGAGGTCACGCTCGAGGACCTGGGCGGGAAGATAAAGATAGTTACATTTATATACACGTCCTGTCCGGACACGTGCCTTCTCGCAACAGGCGTCTTGTCCCGGCTCCAGGGGATACTCCGGGACGAGGGGCTTCTCGGCAGCAAGGTGAAGCTTGCCTCGATAACGTTCGACCCGGAGCGCGATACGCCCGGGCGGCTCGGTGAATACGCCGAGGGGTTCGGGGCCGAGAGCGGGAACTGGCTCTTCTTACGGGGAACGCCCGCCGAGACGAAAGCCGTGCTGTCCGGTTACGACGTCTGGACGAAAAACCTCCCCGACGGAAGAATAGACCACGTAATGAGGGTGTATCTCATCGACGGCGCAGGCAATATAAGGGAGGTATACAATCTCGCCTATCTCCATCCGGAGCTCGTCGTAAATGACATAAACGCTATACTCCGCGAAAAGGTCTCACACGCGGGATACTGAAGCCCGGGCCCCTTTCCGTATTTCGTTTCTTGTTACTAAAATAATCCTTTCCGTATGGCGGCCGAACCTTCGGGCCGGCTGCCTTCCCGCATCCAGCCATCTCCAATAACCGCATATTACTAATATTTTCCGGATAGATAAGCGGACGCCGGATTCTCGTACTGTTTTCTGACACACGACGCATGCCGATTTACAAAAAACAATAATCGCGGGCATGGTCAACTGGCACATTACTTTCAACAATAAGAGACGGCCCGAAGGACAATTGCAAGATGCAGGCATCTTCGGAGCCTGCACGAGCGGAATGTCGAAAATGTGAAAATCAAATAAATCCATGGAGGGAAGAGATGAATAAAGCCAAATGGCTTTTTATGTTTTTATTGGCTCTGACTATGGCCGCGCCTACGTTCGCCGTTGAACTCACACTGGGCGGCTTTCCGAGCTATATGCGTACCAGGGCTCGTTATATAGGAAACGCCACGTTTATATCGGCGTTGAGCAACAGTAACGCACAGGCGCTCGGATTTACTAACAACAAAGACGAGATATTCTTCGTAGACACGAGTCTGCGTTTAACTCCTCAGTTGGTGCTCAGCGATGCGGTAACGATCCGGGCACAGTTTAACGTCTTTGACAACAACATCTGGGGCGGTGCAACTTCGGAGCTGCTCGGTGGGCAGAACACCGTGGTTAACTCGAACATATCGTTTAGCGACAGGTTCCGCGGGGCGATACTGACGGGGCCTCGTGCGATAGACGATCCGGGGTTTTTCAACGTGAGGATGCTTCATGCGGATATAGTTCTTCCTCATAACCTCGGTTTCGTAAGGGTCGGACGCCAGCCGTTCGACTGGGGCCTCGGTATGTATCTTAACGGCGGCTGGGATCCTTATTCGGACCTCGGCACCCTGTTCGACAGGTTCCTCTATCTAAAATCCTTCTCGGCCGGGTCTTCGTCTATTACTCTCGTCCTTCTCTCGGACATACTCACCCAGGGGAACAGCGTCGTCACCGGTCAGGGTAACGGCTACGACATAATAGCCGGCGCACTTATCTTCAACAATCCGAACATCGTCGGTGGCAACCTGACGATAGGCGGATTTATATTCCCGTACATTCATCAGAATAACATCAACTCGGTGCCGCTCAGTGGGACGGACCCGGGCGTTCCGCCGAATGCCGGGGCGGCCGTCAGCGGCCTCGACCTCGACCACATGGTTCTTTACTCCGGACTCATCGATTACAAGACGGACCTTTTCAGGATCGTCGGCGAGCTCGACGGAGTCTGGGGAAAACTCCACGCCGATGGAGTGGGCGATATCGACATAGACGCCTCCAACATCGTTTTCGCCGCGCGTGCCGAGGTCTACCCGGGCTGGCCGCTGAAGATAGTCGCGGCCGAGTTCGGCTGGGCCAAGGGCGACGACCTGTCGAGCGGCAGCGTCGAGGGAGGACTCGTCTATTTCAACCCCGCTTACAACCTCGACAACCTCCTCTTCAAGCACATGATACCGAACATCTACCAGGTAGAGAGCAGCGTCTACAACGCCTACTATGCGCGCGCCTGGGGTACGGTCAAGCTTATAGACGAGCTTTCCTTCACACCGCAGGTTCTCGTGGCGTTTAACGAAGAGACCAGCAACCCGTATCCGGGCGTAAGCAGCCTCGATACCTACATGGCGACGGAAGTCGAGGGCACGCTTACGTGGCACGTCCATCCGGGCGTCAGCTTCGACGTAATCGGCGGCATAGTCTTTGCGGGAAGCAGCCTGGAAACGCTCCTCGAAGCCCAGGCCATGAATACGCTCGTGGCTAACGACGTTACGCCCGACAGGGTGAATTACAACGATACGCCCTGGACGGTTCAGGGCAGGCTGATGATCTTCATCGACCAGTTCTTTAAATAGGAACCCCCCTCGCCGCCGCGTGGAGCCGGCTCTGCCGTCTCCATGCGGCGGCACAAATAATCCCTTCCCTTATCTCCTTTGTCAGGTTTTAAAGTTCTGAGCCTTGCCTGAATAGGGGGAGGGATTATTTTCCCGCCCGCTCCGGGGTATTGAATTGTCTTTTCGATTAGGTTATAAGAATGCTGATCTTCGGGGCTGCCTGAAGCTTCGAGCCGATGGCTTTCAGGCGAAAGATGCACCGAATAGCAAAGCGCTTGGGACTATACCCGCGTAATCCTGACTGGAAGGAAAACATCCCATGAAGCTCAAGAAAGCCGCCCTTATCGCAATGGCCGTCATATTTACTATTGCGGCGGCGGAGCTCCTGCTCCAGGTTCTTACGCCGGACATTATATATTCCCCGCTTTCGAACCAGACCTACGACGCAAGGCTCGGGACGAAGATGAATCCCGCGCTTCCCGATATAGACGGCAGGGGGTTCAGGAACCCCGAGCCGCTTGGGCACCCGGACATCGTAACCCTGGGCGATTCGCACACGTACGGGGTTAACGTGAGCTCGGCGATGTCCTGGCCGCAGCAGCTTGCGGGCATGGACGACGTCACGGTCTACAACCTCGGCGTCGGGAGTTACGGCACACTTCAGTACAGCTATCTTGTTGACCAGGCGATAAAAATGAGGCCGAAGCACATCGTCCTCGCACTCTACGTCACGAACGACCTCGACGACGTATGCAAGCTCGTAAACAAGACGAATTACTGGGACGACTGGATGAGTGCGCACGGGTACGACCCGTCGGTCTGCCGCGAAAAATCGGGTATATGGAGGACGGTCAAGCACTATCTCACAAAATCGAACCTCTACTGGATGATCGCCTCGGCCGTGAAGAGGGTGTACGAGGCAAACGACTTCGGTGATTCGCTCGTCGTCGGGGAAGAGGCGAATCACACGATAATCAAGAACAAATCCATACTCAACCACAAGCGAAAAATGGACATGAGCCGCGAGAGAATAGCGCTCGGGTTCGATGTAACGAAAGATGTAATCGCGGATATAGAAAAGAAATGCGGCGATGCCGGTATAGATTTCAGCATCGTTTTCATCCCGTCCAAGTCGAGGGCTTTTTTCGGGTATCTTACCTCGCATGGATACAAGCTCTCGAACGATTATTATCAGCTCGTCGAGAACGAGAATAACCTCGTCGCGAAGTTCTCCGAGTTCTTCGACGAGCTCGGCATAGAGCACGTCGACGCCGGCCCGTACGTCCTCGAAGAGCTCAACACGTCGAGTAACGTCTACTCGCCCACCGACGACGGGCATCCGATGGAAAGCGGCTACAAGGCATACGCCCGCGCGGCGCACGACGGCGTCAGGATGGAAAACGAGCCTCCGTCCAAAGAGAGCGGTGACAATTCCATTCAGTAAAACGGAATCACCGCTGCCGTTTCATTCCGTAGAGCCGATCCTTACTATCTTTTCCTTCATTATACGCTCCACGGAAGGGAACGTTGTCCGCGCGGCCGGCGGCACGGGCAGCCAGTCCGCAGATGCGGGATTCCCTTTGTAATAATCGAAGGGCAAAGTTCCCGACCCGAGCGGTTTACCGACTACTATACGGCCGACCATTCCGGCCCCCTCGTGGGGGAGGCAGAAATAGTCGTAAACCCCTTCCTCCGTAAAGGTGTGTTCGAACCTGTCACCGGGCTGCAAGAAGCCCGAGTCCCACGGCGCGGCTTTCTCCGGTATGCGGAGGGAGTGATTCCCGTTCGAGGGATGATAGGCCGTGACGGTGTGAACGTTTTCTATACAGACCCATCTCACGGTCTGCCCGGGTTCGATCAGTATGCCCACGGGGTCGAACCATACATGTGAGCCCATGATGTCACTCTCCATGTGGATTTCGACGATGGAATCGCCGCCGGATTGTATGGCCGGCGAAGCCGAAGCCCTGTTTGTAATGAACAGGCCGGCGGCCAGTATGCCGCCGGCCCTCAGGAATTCCCGCCTTGATGGCATTAGTCCCGCTCCTATTTAAGCGCCGCCGCCTTTTCGGGCGATACGTGCCAGAGGATTACGTGGTAATGAGGGACTGGTACGCCCGGATGTCCGGCGTTGAAATGCACGTCCACGTGATCTACGTCCTCGTCCTTCGCGGCCGCCAGGTTGTTAAAGGCCTTGTGCTCGTCGATGTCCGACAGGGGGATCATGTAGATCGTGCTCACGAGGCTGCCCGCCTTGTCGTAAGCGAGAAACGGCCCCGCGGGCAGGGTAGCAGGATCGACGTAGAGAACACCGAGCCCGGGGATAAAATCCGGAAGCTCGACGAGAGAGCTCACTTTCTGATATTTGCCTCCCGGAGGGGCTGTTTCCTGGGCGTAGGCGTCGCCCGAGCCGATACAGAGAGCCGTGAAGCCGAGAACCAGTGTAAAAAAACCCGCCTTTAAAAACTTCATAACACAACTACCTCCTTTGAATGGATTGTTCTTCGTGAGCTTGACAGTTGCATGTAAAACTGTCGTATGCATGATAGAGCTTTTAAGAGGGGGGAGGTTACATTTCACGTGAAAGATAAAATTCCTGTAACCTTTTCCGCTTGCGGAACTCTATAAATTGTGTGGACAACACCCCGAAAGGGCAGCTTGCATGATAGACGCCGGGTTTAAGATAGAAACGCTTACGGATGAAGACGTCGTGCGCCGCGTGCTCACCGGCGAGCGCGAGATGTTCGAAATCCTCATGCGCCGCTACAACCGAAGGATATACCGTGCGGCGCGTGCAATAGTGAGGGACGACGGTGAGGCCGAGGACGTCATGCAGTGTGCCTACGTAAGCGCCTATGCGAACCTCGGGCAGTTCGACGGGCTGGCGAAATTCTCCACATGGCTCACCAGAATAGCCGTGAACGAGGCGCTCGCGAGAGTGCGCATGAGAAAGAGGCTCGTACACGTCCAGCCCGGCGAGGATACCTGTGGAATCGGTATGAATATATACACTTCCAAAATGCCTGACCCGGAGCAGAATGCGCTCACGAAAGAGCTCGCCTCGATGCTCGAAGAGGCCGTCGATTCGCTGCCCGAGGCGTACCGGTCCGTCTTCATGCTGAGGCAGATAGAGGACATGAGCACGGCGGAGACGGCGGAGTGCCTCAACATAAGCGAAGATGCCGTGAAAGTGCGGCTTTTCAGGGCGAAGGCCCTTCTTCGCGACGAGCTCTGCTCCCGTATCGGAAGCGCCGCGCCCGACGCTTTTACCTTCGCGGGCCGGAGATGCGACCGCATCGTCGCCACGGTCCTGGACAGGATACGGCGCATGTGAAGGTCTCTGGTCAATACCCGCACGCCTCGTCCCCCCCATTGTGCCGGAAGCGGAAACTCAATGCGTATAAACCTCGTATTGCAGCGGAAACGGACTCCGGCATTCGTAGCGTCTGAAATGGTGCCGGGTGTTGGGTGTGACTATCGAGGGGAGCGGATGGGGAGACATGCGAGCCGCGCACGACGCCCTGAAAATAGGCCTGAACGCCGGTCAGACGCCCAAGAATACAGACGGTGACATGATCCGCTAGAAAGATACGCTTTCGCCGAGCGCAGCCGGCAGCTATACTTACCTCCGGATTTCGGCCTCTCTATTGATGTAGGGAATAAAGTCTGTTATAGATATTATTATTCCAAACCGGAATCAACCCGTCCCCGTAGCTCAGTAGGATAGAGCGTAGGATTCCTAATCCTAAGGCCAGAGGTTCGAATCCTCTCGGGGACGCACATACCATTTCTGTCTCGAAAACCTACCGCCGGAGTACCGTCTCCATCAATTTCGTTGGAATCCGATTAGTCAGGTATTCTTCGGGTAATAAGAAATTTAATTTCAAACGGCAGGGACGGTTGTATAATAATTCTATAATGACTCCGGCCATGAATATAAAGAGAACCACCCTCGGAAGAAGACAAAATCCTGCCGCAATCTTCGTTGCAATTCTTCTCGGTTTATTCGTTATAATAGGCTGTGATTCTAGTAACCATGGTTCCGACGCCGAAAACTTTTGTTATCTTGAGTCTTCGCCCGACCCCTGCTTCGATCCGAACGCGGATGGAAGCACGGTAATAGTAACGGACCTGACGGTGGAAGAAGTGATCACGGAGCAGGAGGGCCTGGAGGGCTTTGAAGAACAACTTCCTGTCACGAATATTTTAGAGCAGATCGGGTTTCCCGCCGTCCCTCCGCCCGTTTGCCCATCCGAGCAGAACGAGCCGGTTGTTGAAACAAGCTCCGAGCAAAACGAGCTGGTCATTAAAACGAACGAGGACTGGAACAGGTTCAGGGATAGCTGTTTCTTCTCTTTCTTCGAGCTTCCGGACGTCGATTTCTCAAGCAGTATGGTGCTCGTTTCCACCCAGGATTTTGCGCAGCTAGGGGCGAGCGTGGAGGCAGTGCTGGTATTCGAAGATCATCTCACGGCTGTGATAGAGGATGATATATCCACTGTTCCTGTCCCTGGACCGGGTTACCCCTTCAACATCGTCTCCATTCCCCGGAGCGATCTGCCCGTGGATTTCATAAGGGTGGAAAACTACGTCTCACCGTTTGTTCCGTAGTCCCGATTTTAAATGGGTTGCATCCTTACCGCAATCTGGCATAAATATATAGTCCTTTAACTTACTCCCCAACACGAAAACCGTATAAGACTTACGGCAGTGCATGACGTTCCATAGAACTGGCCGGAGGATGCAACCATGAATGCAAATATTATCGAAAGTGTTAGGGATAAGGTTATCGGGAGAGGTGATGAGGTGACCTTCGACGACGCCGTCGAGCTCGCCGATACGGATTTTAGCAGCCTCCCCGCTCTGATGTCCCTCTCCAACGCAGTCACGTCCATGTACCACGAAAAGGGCGTCTATCTCTGCAGCATAACGAGCGGGAGGACCGGGGCGTGCCCCGAGGACTGCAGGTTCTGCGCTCAGTCGATTTACAGCGACGACCCCGTTCAGCCTCGTACGGTAATCGCTCCCCGCGAGATACTGGAATCCGCGAAAAGGGCAGAAGCCGGAGGGGCTTCTGAATTCTGCATCGTGATAAGCGGCAGGGGCCCCAACGAGCACGTATTCGACAGGGTGCTGGAATCCGTCCGTCTCATCAGGACACACACCGACATGAGCATAGGCTGCTCGCTCGGCATATTGACCGAAGAGCAGGCCGGGCGGCTTTCCGCCGCCGGAGTGAGGCGATACAACCACAACCTCGAAACCTCGCGGAGCTTCTTCCCGCGGATATGCACCACCCACGCATACGAAGACCGCCTGGGCACAGCACGGCTCGTAAAAAAGAGCGGTATAGGGCTCTGCTGCGGCGGCATAATCGGCCTCGGAGAAACTGCCGTAGACAGGATCGGCCTGGCCTACGAGCTCAAGGGGCTCGATCCCGAGGTCGTTCCGCTCAATTTCCTTAACCCGAGGCCGGGCACCGGGCTCGGGGAAATGAAAACGCTCCATCCCTTCGAAGCCTTAAAAGTTATTTCTATTTTCAGGATAATACTTCCGAAAAGCATACTCCTGTGTGCGGGCGGCAGAGAGGCCGTGCTCGGGGAGTACCAGCCCTGGGCCCTTTTTGCGGGGGCCAATGCGCTCATCGGCGGCGACTATCTCACGACGAAGGGAGACCCGATGGAAAAGGATACCGGGATGATACGCGGCCTCGGGCTTCCGGTGCTGAGATACAGCTGAGATCACGCCGAAGGGCAAGGCCCCGGAACCATCGCATTATAAAGAGAGAGGGCATTGCCTATATGTGTATTTCTGCCCTGTACCCGAAATGCACGCTGTTATCGATGAGCCTTATGGTTTCGGGGACGATTTTAAAGAAGGCGTAGTCCGCGAATTCCCGGTGCAGCATCCCGCTCTTTAAAAGCCCGGCCAGGAAGGGATACTTGCTCTCGAAAATATCTCTTGCATGCTTCGACTCTTCTTCGCCTGTCGCAAAGGCTTTTCCCATTATCCTGAGCCCCCGTACTGTTTTCCAGTCGAAATGCTCGGTGTTTATAGTGACGGCGACCCTGGGGTTAAAGAGTATATTGAGCGAATGCTCGGAGCCGGGGTTCGAAAGGAAATACAAGATAAGCCCGTCACTCGCGTAAAACAGGGCCGCCGCATAAGGATGGTTGTTCCTCGAAGTCGCGAGGCTCATGGTATTGTGACTGCGGAGGAATTCTGCGATCGCGTCTTTTATTTTCAAGATGCTTTTTTCTCAAAAGGATCCGGGCCCGTCCCCGGAGAGTAGCGAGGCGGGTCATATCGAGGACTGACGGCCCGGATTTCCGATTACTGCTCCATGAATGTCATCCAGTCGCCCGTGGAGTGCTCGCCCCTCATCTCTATCCATTCCATGTTGAGTGCGTCCTCTGGGCATGATTCGACACAGTGTCCGCCGCTGCTGCACGTGTCGGCCCGCATAAGAAGCGCAAAGTCGTCGTTCACTATAACGAGCGACTTCGGCCCGCACGCCTTGACGCATTTCCCGCAGCCGTTACACCTGTCGAGGTCTACGTCGGGAAGTAATTTGTAGCTGATTTTCCTGCCGCCTTCATATATTCCCATTCTTTCCTCCGTACGTCGTTATTTGTTCCCTTTCATTCCATCGCGGTAACTTTCCGCATTCCGGTTGCCCTTCTTTAAATTATCGTTTCCCGGCGGCTCTCGCGTCAAGGACGGATGTCGCACCGAGACTGTGACAAATGTCTCATTGGGCCCGTCGCTACTCGGGGCGATTCGGACATGCGGGGCGTGAGAGGAGGTTCTCAGTAAACGAGTTTTTGAAGCGCGGACCTGTTCTTTATGATTGTAGTGCGGCGTCCGCAGTCGACGAGCTTCATCTTTCTTAACGACCGGAGCGCGCGGCTCAGCGTCCTTCTCGACATGCCGGCCATGTCCGCCATCTCCTCCTGGCTGAGGCCGGGCTTTATGATTATCCCTTCAGGGGAAGGCTCGCCGAACTCGTCGCAAAGCCGGAGGAGGAGCGAGGCGAGGCGCTCCTCCGACGTCGCAAGGGCCGCGTTCCCGAAGCCCTCGTAGGCCTTCGAGAGCTCTTCGCCGAGGGTTTCGGCCAGCCTGAAGCAGACGCCGCCGTTTCTTTTCAGGAGATTCAGGAAATCGTCTTTATCCATGAAGCTCAGCCGGGATTCCTCGTCCGTCTTCGCGGTGAAGTCGTGGGGCTTTCCCGAGAGGATCGCCCTCACACCTATAACATCGCCGGGTGATGCGTAACCCAGCACGGCGATCCTGCCGTCCGGCGAATGGAGGTAGAGCTTGACCCGCCCCCCGCAGACGCAATAAACGCCGCGCGGGTTCTCCCCCTTCATGAATAGCACGAAGCCCTCCGGATAGACGACTCTCCGGAGCAGGCCTTCGAGCTCGACGGCGCCCTCGTCGTCGAGACCCGAGAAAATCGTGCCCGCTCTCAGGCTGCACGTCCGGCAGGAGTTAAATTTCTGGCGAACCGTCTTTCCCCTCATCGGACCCTGCCGGAACGTATTTCCCCGGGATGTAAATGCAGTAGGGCTCGGACTCCATGTAGTCGCCGGTCAGGGCGTAGGACCGCGCCCGCGAGCCCCCGCAGATATTCTTGAACTCGCACGCGCCGCATTTCCCCTTGAGCATGCCGTAGTCCCTTATGCCCGTGAACAGCGGCGAAGTTCTGTAGATGGAAACGATGCTCTCGTTCTTTACGTTTCCTCCGGACAGCGGCAGAAAACCGCTCGGATAGACCTCGCCCCTGTGCGATATGAAAACGAAGCCCTTGCCGTCGTTTAAGCCGCGCGGCGCCCTGCCAATCATGTCACGCCCGGTTTGCGGGATGGATTCCATGCGGCCCGCGCCGCTCCTCTTTTCACGTACCCTCGCCTGCGCTACGTATCTCCTGTAGTGAGGCGCTTCCGTGGATTTTATGTCGTAGGGCATTGTCTTCGAGAGCTCGTACATTTTCTCGAATACCGATTCATACTCCTCCGGGCTTATCGTGTCCTTGACCTTCCCCCGCCCCGTCGGCACGAGGAAGAAGACGCTCCAGAGAACGGGGTCGAACCCGCTTATGAGATTCGCGATGTTCTCGAAATCGCCGATGTTGTACCTGGTTACGGTCGTGTTTACCTGGATCGGTATGCCGTCCCTCCCGCACTCGGACAGCACCTCGAGCGTCCTCGAATAGCTCCCCCTGACCCCCCTGAACGAATCGTGGATTTCGCCGGTCGAGCCGTCGAGGCTCACCGCTATTCTCGATATGCCCGCTTCCTTAAGCTTCCGTATGGACTCGTTCGTGAGAAGGGGCGTTACGCTCGGGGACACCGTCGTCCGGAGCCCCTTGGCGACGCTATAGGTGATGAGGTCGTAAATATCTTCTCTCTTGAGGGGGTCTCCGCCCGTGAGGACGAGGAGCGGCGATCCGAAAGACGCTATGTCGTCTATGAGGCCGTATCCCTGAAGCGTAGTGAGCTCCAGCGGGTCCCTGCACGTTCTCGCGTTCGCACGGCAGTGAAGGCACGCGAGATCGCAGGACTGCGTGACTTCCCATATGACTATGAACGGGGAGACGTCGAAGTTCATGGACGGTCTTCCGGTGACGGGGCCGCTTTCCCTCCGGAAACCGGCAGGCCCGGCGGCGTTTCCGGGCCTGCTCCTTGGGCCGGTTTCATGCATCGGCAAGGCTGGCGCACGCTCCTTTTCGAGATCTCCTCCCGTAGCTCTCGGGGACGAACGCGCAGCCGGGCTCGGACTCCATGTAGTCCCCCGTCAAGGCGTAGGCCCTCGCCCTCGAGCCGCCGCAGATGTACTTCCATTTGCACGCGCCGCATTTGCCCTTGAGTTTGCCGTAGTCCCTGATCCCCACGAAAAGCGGGGACTTCCTGTATATATCGACTATGCTTTCATTCCTCACGTTCCCTGCGGAAATAGGCAGGAACCCGCTCGGAAAAACCTCGCCGGTATGCGAGATGAATACGAAGCCGTTTCCCGAGTTGACGCCCTTGGGGGCGAGACCGATGCTTCCTCCCGGCCCGAAATCGCGCGTGAGGCGCTCGGGCAGGTTTACCGCCGCACCGGGCGTCCCGGCCCTTGTTTCCCGCTCCATTACGTAGCGTCTGTAGTGCTGGGCCTCGGTTATCTTCACTATGAAATCGACTTCTTTCGAAAACCTGTAGAGCTTATCGAAAAGCCTCTCGTACTGGTACGCCTTCATCTGCCTGAGCATCTGCCCCCGGCCCATGGGCACGAGGAAGAAGACCTCCCAGAAAACGACCCCGAGGTCCTTTACGAGACAGGCGGTTTCCTCGAAGCGGTCGATGTTGTGCACTCCGAACGTCGTGTTGATCTGGAGCGGGAGCTCGGCCATCCGCGCGTACCATGCGCCCTTTATCGTCAGGTCGAAAGCGCCGGGCGTGCCCCTGAACGTGTCGTGCGTTTCCCTGTCCGGCCCGTCCAGGCTCAATGCCATCTGCGAGAGGCCAGCCTCCTTTAGTCTCATTACGAGCCCGGGCGTCAGGGAGGGCGTGGCTGCGGGGATGGTAGCCATGCGAAGGCCGTTCACCGCCCCGTATCTTATAAGGTCGAATATGTCCTCTCTCTTTACGGGGTCGCCGCCGCTCAGGACCAGGAGGTGGGTGCCCATGGAGCGTATCTTGTCGATAAGGTCGTAGCCCTCCTCCGTCGAAAGCTCGCCGGGGCTCCGCTGCTTGATCGCTTCGGCCCTGCAGTGACGGCACGCCAGATCGCACGCCCGCGTGACTTCCCAAATGGCGACGAACGGCGTCCGGGAAAAATCCAGGTCCCTCAAGTTTCTCATGGACTGAACCTCCTCGACGAATGGATTTCGGTGCAAATCCCATGCCATAAAGACGGCCCGCCGGAGCTCCGGGCGATTATACATATATTTATAGGTGTATGTGCGGTCGGGGACGTGCGGCGTGAGTTTTTGCCTCTCCACGACCGGGCACCGGAAGGCCGGGGACATCTTGTGAATGCGTAAGACTTTCTGACACCTTGCACACTTTCCCGGATGGCTCCCTGCGAAATAAATGACAATAACATGGCATCTTTATTGCACATCTACACCGGATGTATATCGCTTAGAGACGCGTGCTTATTCGATGAATAACGAACCTCTTCGTTACGGAAGGGCTTTACCGAAGATTATAGTGATAGGGGCGGGAATAACCGGACTCAGTGCGGCTCACAGGCTCGCCGAGCTCGGGGCAGAGCACGGCTTTCCGCTGGAAGTAACCGTCCTCGAAGGAAGGGACAGGCCGGGTGGCGTCATATCGACCAGGGAATCCGGCGGCTTTACTGTGGAGGAAGGCCCCGACTCGTTCCTTAAGAGTAAGCCCGAGGCCACGGGGCTTTCGTCGCGCGTCGGCCTCGGCCCTTTTCTTATAGGGACGAACAAGGAGGCCGAAGGAGCATTCGTTCTCAGGAACGGAAGGCTCGTCCCGATGCCGGCCGGGCTCTTCCCGGGGCCGGCGCGTGTGACGGCGCTTCTAGGCTCGCCGCTTCTTTCCGTCAGGGGGAAGCTCCGAATGCTTCTCGAAGCCTTCATCCCCGGAAACGCTTCGGAGGGGGACGAGAGCGTGGCTTCGTTCATGAGGCGCAGGTTCGGCAGGGAAGCCTACGAGTACCTGGTGGAGCCGCTGCTGTCGGGCATATACGCCGGGGACCCCGAGACCCTGAGCGTCCGTACAGCCCTGCCCGTCCTTGCGAAAATGGAGGAGGAATACGGGAGCGTAACACGCGGAATGAAAAGGAACGGGGCTTCCCCCGGAGCGCCTAAAGGCGGCAGGGAAGGCGGCGGCAGGTTCGCCGCTTTCGACAGGGGAATGGGGACCCTCGTGAATGCGCTCAACTCGCGGCTGCCCGACGGGACCGTGAAGCTCCGGAGCAGGGTGAAAAGGATCGACGCCCTGGGCGGAGGGTTCAGGGTTCATACGAGCGGGGCCGCGCCGATTGACTGCGACGCCGTCATCGTGGCGCTCCCCGCGCCGGAGGCGGCGCTCGTTGCGCAAGGCCTCGACATGGAGCTGTCGCTCGGCCTCTCGCGTATAAAATACGTCTCGAACGTAGTGATAAACCTCGCGTACAGGAAGAGCGAGGTGCCGCATCTCCCGGGCGGCTCGGGTTTTCTGGTCCCCTCCCCGGAGCGGCTGCCCGTGCTCGCCTGTACGTTCAGCAGCGTGAAATTCAGCGGCCGGAGCCCGGACGATACCGTCCTCTTCCGCATCGTCGCGGGAGGCGCCCGGAACCCGGGCATCTGCGGCGAGGAGGATGGCCGCCTCATCGACATCGCGCACGGAACGCTCTCGCCGATCCTGGGTATAAAATCGGCCCCGGTGTTCGGGATGGTCAGCCGGAACCCGGAATCGACGCCTCACTATGCCGTCGGCCACGGCGAGCTGGTCGCACGGATAATCGAAAGGGCCGGGAGATTCCCTTCGCTGAGGCTCGCCGGGAATGCGTATGGCGGAGCCGGCATACCGGACTGCATACGCTCGGGGGAGAAGGCGGCCCTGGAAATATTCCGGTACGTATCGGAAAGGGGGGCGAAATATGAAGATCGAAAGTCCTGCGGGTGAGCTCGAAGTTCATATCACCGGCGTTTCGGTCGAAGGCGAGAGCATAGTGCTCGACGCGGACCTCGGGGTGTGGGATATAAGGGTGTTCGTCGGCCCGCGCGATTTCCGGCTCTTCTTTTCCGTGCTGTTTCGCAGGGACGTCATCCTGTTACTTTTGAAACGTATAGTCCCGTTTCGTATGCGTGCGAAGTGACTCCAAAGACAAAGCCCCATAGCGGCTGCCTTTTCCCCGGTCTCTGATATATAATTCTCACGGAAGCCGGAAGATGCTCTATGGGCTTGAGCTCGAGCTCTGGGAAGACATGGGAAGCGGGGTAAGGCTGGTCGAGAGGTTTTACTGCTCCCATAATCTTAAGTTCGCGATAGAAAACGCCGAGAGTGAGAGGGTGAGGCTTTCGGGTATTCGCGGAAAGAAGTATGTAATACGTGTCCGGGATATTTACATGAACGAGGTTCTGTACGAGACTAGAACCTGAGCTTCGCCCCGTGGCTGAAGAACGGGGAGAATGCGCCGTTTTTCGCGGGGCAGGCGTGGGTGAAGGCCGGGATGAAAGCTGATTCAATCGGCGAGGGCGGCGTCCTCGAGGACTTCTGGGCTACAGGTGAGAAGGAGCTGGTCTCCAGGCTCGGTACGTCGGCCGAGGGGCTGTCGTCCGGCGATGCCGAGCGGCGTTTGAAAGGCGCCGAAGCAGACGGCCGCAAGGCCCCGGGAATGCCGTCCTGGATTCCGCTTCTCCTGTCGCAGTTCAATAATCCCATAATAATCATTCTGCTCGCCGCAGCCGTGCTGTCCGCCTTTTTAAGCGGCGTTACGGACGCGCTGATAATACTCGTGATAGTGCTCCTGAGCGGGGTGCTCGGCTTCTGGCAGGAGCACGGGGCGGCGGGTGCGGTCGAAAAGCTTCTCTCGATGGTGAGGGTGAACGTTCGGGTGCTGAGGGACGGCGAGGCCGCGAACGTGCCCATCGCCGGTATTGTTCCCGGGGACGTCGTATTGCTCTCTGCAGGTGACATGGTCCCGGGGGACTGCCGCATACTCGAATCGAGGGACCTTTTCGTAAGCGAGGCGGCGCTTACGGGGGAGAATTACCCGGCCGAAAAATCGGTATGCACTCTCCCGCCCGGCACCCCGCTTTCGGGAAGGGTGAACTGTCTCTTTATGGGAAGCTCCGTCGTGAGCGGCACCGCCCGCGCGGTGGTCGTGCTCACGGGGAGAGGGACGGTCTTCGGCAAGATATCCGAGAGGCTCAAGCTGGGCCCGCCCGAAACCGAGTTTCAGCACGGGATCAGGAAGTTCGGCTACCTGCTCATGGAGACGACGCTGCTCCTGGTCCTCGCCGTATTCGCCGTCAACGTCTATTTCGACCGGCCGGTTCTGGAGTCGTTCCTGTTCTCGATGGCCATAGCGGTCGGCCTTACCCCCCAGCTCCTTCACGCCGTGATAAGCGTTAACCTCGCGCGCGGGGCGAGGCGCATGGCCGAGAGCAGCGTCATCGTAAAGAAGCTGAGCGCGATAGAGAGCTTCGGGAGCATGAACGTCCTTTGCTCCGATAAAACGGGAACGTTGACCAAGGGGGTTATCGAGATCCATTCCGCCGTGAACGTGCTCGGCGAAAAGAGCGGTAAGGTGCTGCTCTACGCCTACCTCAACGCCTGCTTCGAGACCGGGTTTACGAATCCTCTCGACGACGCAATAAGGGGATGCGCCGGGATAGATGCGTCGCCTTATAAGAAGCTCGACGAGGTGCCGTACGATTTCAGTCGTCGTATGCTGAGCGTGCTGGTCTCGGGCGAAGAGGGCCGCATCATGATAACCAAGGGCGCTCTCGCCAGCGTGCTGTCGGCTTGCTCGAAGGCGGAGCTGCCTTCGGGCGGCACGGCGGACATCGAGGACCTTAGAAGTGCCATAGAGGAGCGTTCCAGGGACCTCTCGTCTCAAGGGTTCCGCACTATCGGGATAGCTTGCAAGGCCGGGATCGGGGGCGATCGGATCGACAAGTCCGAGGAAAGCGGAATGACGTTTCTCGGATTCATCGCGCTCTACGACCCCCCGAAGGAGGGCGTGGAGGCGACCATAGCCGAGCTCGGACGCCTCGGCATATCGCTCAAGGTCGTAACGGGGGACAACCGCGACGTCGCACGTTTCATGGGCACGGAGGTCGGGATGAGGGAGCCGGAGGTCGTGACTGGCGGCGAGCTCGCAGGGCTAAGCAGCGAATCCATTCTGGCCGTGGCGGCCCGGTGCGATATATTCGCCGAGATAGAGCCCGGTCAGAAGGAGCGCATAGTTCTCGCCCTCAAGAAGGCGGGAAACGTCGTCGGCTACATCGGCGACGGTATAAACGACACCCCCGCGCTCCACGCGGCTGACGTCGGCATATCGGTCGACAGCGCGGCAGACGTCGCGAGGCAGGCCGCCGACATCGTGCTTTTAAAGAAGGACCTCGGTGTTCTCGTCAGCGGGGTGAGGGAGGGCAGGGTGACGTTCGCCAACACGCTGAAATACGTGTTCATGGCCACGAGCGCTAATTTCGGCAACATGTTCAGCGTGGCGGGGGCTTCGTTCTTCCTCACGTTCCTTCCGCTCCTCCCGAAGCAGATTCTACTCACGAACCTCATGGCCGACATACCCGAAATGACGATAGCCGGCGACAGCGTGGACGACGAAATGGTGATGAAACCGAGAAAGTGGGACATAAAGTTCATAAGGAATTTCATGGCGGTATTCGGCGTCATAAGCTCGGTCTTCGATTACCTTACGTTCGGTATCCTGCTGTTCATGTTCAATGCTCCCATGGAGGAGTTCAGGACGGGCTGGTTCGTCGAGAGCGTCGTATCGGCGGCGCTCGTTATCCTAGTCATAAGGACGCGGAGGCCGTTCCTGAAAAGCAAGCCCGGTAAATATCTGGCCGCCTCGATACTGCTCATAGCGTGCGCAGCCGTGCTCTTGCCGTACTCGCCGCTCGCGGGCCTCTTCGGATTCAGGCCGCTCCCCTGGACGCTCCTCGCGGCCATAGGGGGCATAGTCGCGGTTTACGTAGTCACGGCGGAGGCGGCCAAGAGGTTTTTTTACGGAAGGGTCGCCAGGTGAATCAAACCCCGATAATAACCTGACCGTTGCCCTCGCGGCGTCCCGGGACTAAAATGACTCAAGGCCGTCGGGCCGGGGGATCATGGATAGAGAATTACAGGTTTTACTTCTGAAAGCCGGTACTTTGGCCGCTGTTTTTGGCCTCATGTTCTCCTCGGGGCTCAACATGGCGCCGGGGCATCTCATGTTCTTCAGGGGACGGTTTCCGCTCCTCCTGAAATCTCTCGCCGTCGTCCTCGTCCTCGTGCCCCTGGCCGCGCTGGCCGTGGCGTACCTGGTCCGGCCCGTGTACCCCGCCGCCGTCGGCCTTGCGATAATGGCGTCTTCACCGGCCGCGCCGCTCATGCTGACGAGGGCGTCGCGGGCCGCGGGCAGGCTCGATTACACAGGCAGCCTCCATCTCATACTCGCCGTGCTGTCCATAGCTTCCACCCCGGTTACGCTCGCCGTAATGTCGTCGTCGATAGGGTTCGAGGCGACAATCGATCCGCTGGAAATCGCGAGGCTCGCATTCACGATGATACTCCTTCCCGTGGGGCTCGGGCTTTTCGTCCGGAAGAAATACCCCGGCGTCGCCGAAAGAATCTCGCGCCCGCTGACGAGGGTATTCGGCGCACTCTTGATAATCGTCTCGGCGGTGCTTTTCGCGATGACGTACAGGTTCATCTTCGACCTCGACCTTCGTTCCTACGCCGCCGTGGCGCTCTTCATCGTGCTCGCATTGGCGGCCGGGCATTTCTCGGCCCCCGACGTGTTCGAGGAGCGGACCGCGCTCGCACTCGAAGCCGCCGGGCGGAACCCGGGATTCGCGCTCGTCATCGCGCAGGTCAACTTCCCGCACGCAAAGCCGGTGGCCTTCCTCATACCTTACATCCTCGTCTTCATAGTTCTGAGCGCCCTGTACGTTTCGTGGCACAAAAGAAGGAAGACCAGGGCCCGGCGCTGAAAAATGCAGCCTGCCCGGCCCGGAACGGAGCTCACTCACTTTACACACGGCCGCCGTAGTTATATTATGAGTTGCCGAGGAGGCGTTTACATGAAAGCCGTAAAACCGGGCGAAGACGGAACGAGGATCGGATGGATAGGGACGGGGGTCATGGGCTCGTCTATGTGCATGCATCTCTTAAAGAACGGCTACAGGACTTCCGTCTACAACAGGACGAAGAAGAAGGCATCTCATCTCCTGAAAGAAGGGGCTGAGTGGCTCCCGTCTCCGCGAGAGGTCGCCGAGCGGTCGGACGTCGTATTCACGATCGTCGGGTTCCCAGCGGACGTGAGGCAGGTCTATTTCGGACCGGACGGCGTGCTCGCCGGTCTTAAGAAAGGCGGCGCAGCGGTGGACATGACGACGACTGAGCCTTCGCTCGAGATCGAGATATACGACGCGGCCCGGAAGCTCGGAATAAAAACGGTGGATGCCCCTGTCTCGGGCGGGGACACGGGCGCGAGGAACGCCGCGCTGTCCATAATGGCCGGGGGGGACAGGGCCGCCGTGAATGCGCTCATGCCGCTATTCAGGCTCATGGGGAAGAACATCGTCTATCACGGGAAGGCGGGCTCCGGCCAGCACGCGAAGATGTGTAACCAGATCATGGTTTCGGGGCTGATGATAGGCATGTGCGAGACGCTGCTCTACGCGTACAAGTCCGGGCTCGACCCGGCCAGGATGCTGGAGTCCGTCGGTCGCGGCGCGGCGGCGTCGTGGATGCTGGATAACCTCGCGCCGAGGATACTGAAGGGGGATTTCGACCCCGGGTTTTACGTCGAGCATTTCATAAAGGACATGGGCATCGCGCTCGCCGAGGCCGAGAGGATGGACCTCGTTCTTCCGGGGCTCGCGCTCGTCCGCGAGCTTTACGTCGCCGCCAAGGCGCAGGGGCACGGGAGGAAGGGGACGCAGGCGCTCATACTGGCCCTGGAAGCCGTGTCGGGCATAAAGCGGAAGGGGCCCAAAAAATAACCCGTGCGCCGGGCCGGAATGGTGTTATATTTCCACTTGCGGCGGGTGTCGCCCGGACCGCCCGACAATAACGTTTTGAGGATGAAACCGAAATGAGAAATATCCTGATTGCGCTTCTTTTTCTTATGATGCCGCTCGGCTATTCGTGCGCCACGATAGACGCACCCGCGGAGCCGGCCGGCACCGATACCCTCGAGGACAGGGTCGAGCCGAAATCGATGGATAAAGAGTACAATCCAGAGGTCGAGGAAGAGATCGAGTCGGACATATCGCCCCTCGAAACGGAGATGCAGGAAGACCAGCCGCTGTTTAAATAGCGCGGGCGGTTCTGTAAGCGGTTTGCCGCGCGGCTATTCCGATTTGCCGGTTCCGGCCGGGACGATGCGTATCTCGTAGAGCTTCGGCCACAGCTTGCCTGTGACGAAGAGCCTTTTCCTGCCGGGGTCGTATGCTATGCCGTTGAGTACGTCCTCGCCTCCCTTTCTGTCCTTTTCGGGAAGTATGCCCGAGAGGTCTATCCACCCCTTCACGCGGCCGGTCCCGGGATCGACCCTCGCGATCCTGTCGCTCCCCCAGATGTTGGCGAATATCTCGCCTTCGACGAATTCGAGCTCGTTGAGGCTCTTCACCGGGCCGTTCTCGCCGTAGACCTCGAGCTTGCCGGTCTCCTTGAGCGTGGCCGGGTCGAGATACCTGAGCACGTCCGTGCCGTCGCTCATTATGAGGCTCCTCCCGTCGTACGTGAGCCCCCAGCCCTCGCCGGGGTAGGTGAAGGTTTCGAGGAGCTCGAACGTGTGCTTGTCGTAGACGAAGCCCTTCTGCGAGCGCCAGGTGAGCTGGATTATCTTGTCGCCCGCCATGGCCGCGCCTTCGCCGAAGTAAACGCCCGGGAGGTTTCGAATTCTGAGGACTTCGCCGGTTTCGAGGTCTACCTTTCTCAGCGAAGACTGCCCGCGCCGGCCCGTGCTTTCGTAGAGGACGCCGTCTTCGAGAAGGAGGCCCTGTGTGAAGGCCGAAGGGTCGTGGGGATAGGAGGCTACGACCTCGTAGCCGTAGGCGGGGACCCCCGGGGCCTCGCCCTTTGCCGGCGCGCCGGGCGCGGGGTGTCCCGCGAGAAGGACGAGGAGGGCAAGGAGGTGTACGGGTATGAGGATTTTCCCGGCCGGGCGCCGGTGAGCGCGGCGTGTATCTCTTTCGGAATATGCGGGACTCGTATATTGCACAGGCTAATATACTAGCCGGTTTTGCCGCGGATTTCCCGTGATTTCATTTTCTCCCTCTTGACATAATGCTCGCCTTATTATAATTTTAGACGAGTCTAAAAATAAAGTTGCTGTGTGAAGATAATATTTTGAGCTAGTTCTCGTTAGAAGCACGGCGGGGGAGAGAAAAAATGAATTGTAGTAAAAATAACAAGGGGGGCGGCAGGCCATGGCGCGTGCCGGGAGCGGGCGGCTCCCGGTGCGTTTCAGCCGGAAGGGCGCTTGCCGTTCCGGCGCTGCTGTTGATGCAGCTCCTGGGTTTTGCGCCCGAGGCGGAGGCCCTGGGCGGGGTATCTAATTCGAAGGTTACCGTCCTCAGCGCGGATACGGTTCCGAGGGGGGTCGTCGAGCTCGAGCCCTACTTCTCGGCGGAATTCGCGGACGACAGGGATAACACGAGAAAGTACGGCGGGGGGCTCAGGATAACCCCGGGCATTACGGATTTTCTGGAAGCGGGGGTCAGCATAAATTTTTTCAACGTGGAGGATTCGGACCTCATTCGGGCCGAGAACGATTTCGGGCACATAGATTCGGGTCTCAAGCTGAGGCTCATCGACGAGGGCGCGGGGAGCCCGTTTTCGCTCGCCTACGTCGCGGGCGTTACGTTCCCGGTGGATAAGGGGGCGGAATGGGTCGTCGAGCCCGCGGGGCTCGTCCTGACGAAGAACTTCACGGACAGATTTTCTCTCGACGCGGATCTCGTTGTCGGCCTCATCGAGGGGGGGTCGTGGAGCCTCGCCGCGAATACGGGGCTCGGCTATTACGTGACTCCCTGGCTCCAGGCGGTCGTTGAAGGGGCGTACGCCTTCGAGGGCGCGGACGGCGGGGGCGACGTTTCGATAATAAACGTTACGGGCGGTTTTACGGCCAACGCGGCCGAGTGGCTGACCGTGATCGTCGGCGTGACGCCGGATATTTACGTGAAGAACGACGACAGGCTGGTCGTCCTCACGGCGGCGTTTACGTTCGCCTTCTGACGGGTTTCGGGCTTGACAGTATGGGCTCGCGGCAATAAAATATTTTTAGATATACCTAAAAACTACTTTAGGAGCCGGTAAATGTATACGGAATCGATTGAAGATTACCTTAAGGCTATATACGAGATACAGAAGGAAAGGGGGAAGGTCTCGACGAATGCCCTGTCCGAGAAGCTCGGGGTCGCACCGGCGTCGGTGACGAGCATGATAAAGAAACTTTCCGAGAAAAAGCTGATTACGCACAAGCGTTACCAGGGTGTGATGCTCACGAGCGCGGGGCAGAAGATAGCACTCGAAGTGATAAGGCACCACAGGCTGGTGGAGCTCTACCTCGCCGAGGCGCTCGGGGTGCCGTGGGACAAGGTGCACGACGAGGCCGAAAAGTGGGAGCATATACTGTCGGAGGACCTGGAGGACAGGATGGACGCCGTGCTCGGATACCCGACGAGGGACCCGCACGGCTCGCCGATACCGAGCAGGGACGGGACTCTCGTCGAGCTCGATTCCATACCGCTCGCCGACCTCGGCCCGGGGCAGTCGGGCGTGGTGGCCGAGGTGAGCGACCACGATCCGAGCCTCCTGAGATACGTTGGCGGCATGGGGCTTTATCCTCACACGAGCGTCAAGGTCGTTTCGGTCGAGCCTTTCAGGGGGCCGATAACCGTGAAGGTCGGGGACGAGAAGCACGTACTCGGGGCGGAGGCGGCGCAGTATGTTTTCATCACGGACATAAAAGGAAAAAAGCAGGGGGATTCGTAAAATGGAATTCAGGTCGTTATTGACGATTTTCGCATTGACGCTGGGATTTGTTGCAACAGGACTTGCCGGATGCTCGTCGGATAAGGCGGGGAAAGAAAAGCGGACAGGGGTGATGGACGTAGTCGCTACGACGGGGATGATCGCCGACACCGCGAGGGTGGTCGGCGGGGATCACGTGAAGGTGACGGGGCTCATGGGCCCGGGGGTGGACCCGCACCTCTACAAGGCGAGCGCCGGGGACGTGGAGACTCTCTCCCGCGCGGACATCATCCTCTATAACGGGCTTCACCTGGAAGGGAAGATGTCGGAGGTGTTCGAGCAGATGGAAAAGCGCGGCATAAGGACCGTCGCCGTTACGGACAGTATAAACAGGGGAGCTCTCATCTCTCCGCCCGAATTCGGGGGGAATTACGACCCGCACGTATGGTTCGACGTTTCGCTCTGGATGAAGGCCGTCGAGGTCGTGAGGGACAGCCTCTCCGAGGCCGATCCCGAGAATGCGGACGCCTACGGGGCCAATGCCGCGGCCTATCTCGCAGAGCTCGGGGAGCTCGACGAATATGTGAAGACGAAGGCCGCACAGGTGCCCGAGAGCAAGAGGGTGCTGATCACGGCCCACGACGCGTTCAACTATTTCGGGCGGGCGTACGGGTTCGAGGTGAGGGGGCTTCAGGGCATAAGCACCGCGTCGGAGGCCGGGACGGCGGACGTGCAGGCCCTGGCCACGTTCATCGTCGAGAGGAAGATACCGGTGATATTCGTCGAGAGCTCCGTTCCTCCGAAGTACATAGAGGCCGTGCAGGCGGCCGCCGGGGCAAGGGGGTTTAACGTGAAGGTCGGCGGCTCCCTCTATTCGGACGCCCTCGGGAACCCGGGGTCGACCGCGGGCACGTACGCAGGCATGGTTCGCGAGAACATAGACACGATTACGGGCGCCCTTATGGACGGGGGGCAGTCCTGAGCGGGGGAAGGACGGACGAGACTATGCCTAACGCGATAGAAGTCGAGGACCTTACCGTTGCATACGGCGAGAAGCCGGTCCTGTGGGACGTCGATCTCACGGTGCCGAGGGGGGTTTTGATGGCCGTCGTCGGCCCGAACGGCGCGGGGAAGACGACGCTTATAAAGTCTATTCTGAACCTCGTCGGGAAGGCCGCCGGGCAGGTGCTGATTTACGGGAAACCGTATCCGGAGGTGCGGCGCCTCGTGGCGTACGTCCCGCAGAGGGGGAGCGTCGACTGGGACTTTCCCACGAGCGTCGAGGACGTCGTGATGATGGGGCGTTACGGCGCGCTCGGGTGGTTCAGGAGGCCGGGCGCGAGGGAGCGCGGGCTCGCCGCCGCGGCCCTCGAAAAGGTGGGCATGACCCGGTTCGCCGGGCGGCAGATAAGCCAGCTTTCGGGCGGGCAGCAGCAGAGGGTGTTCCTCGCGCGCGCTCTCGTACAGGACGCGGACGTCTATCTCATGGACGAGCCGTTTCAGGGGGTAGACGCGACGACCGAGAGGGCTATAGTGGCGCTTCTCCAGGATCTGCGCGCAGCGGGGAAGACGGTCGTCGTCGTGCATCACGACCTGCAGACGGTACCCGAGTATTTCGACTGGGCGACGCTGCTTAACGTCCGGCTCATAGCGAGCGGCCCGGTCGAGCGGGCCTTTACCGACGAGAACCTCCGGCTTACCTACGGCGGGCACGTATCTTTCATTCGCCGCCCGGCGGACGCCAACGGAGACACCGGAAAGACGGGGGAAAGGGGGCTTTAGGTGGATTTCCCCGGCATATTCTCGGACCTCCTTTTCGATTATACGCTGAGGACGGTCGCGCTCGGCTCCGCCGTGCTGGGCGTAGTCAGCGGCGCGCTCGGGACTTACGCCGTACTCAGAAAGCAGAGCCTTTTAGGGGACGCCATGTCCCACGCCGCGCTTCCGGGCATAGCGTTCGCGTTTCTCCTTACGGGGAGCAAGATACCGCTGGTCCTTATAGTCGGCGCGGCGCTCGCGGGATGGGCCGCCACCCTGTTTATAATGAGCATAGTCTCTACGACGCGGGTGAAGTATGACTCGGCCCTCGGCATGGTGCTGTCCGTATTCTTCGGCGCGGGCCTGGTGCTCCTTACCTTGATACAAAAGCGCCCGGACGCGACGCAGGCGGGGCTCGACAAATTCCTCTTCGGGCAGGCCGCCGCGCTCCTCGGGCGGGACGTCGTGACGATGGCGATACTGGGCGGGCTCTCGCTTCTGGCTGTCGGCGCATTCTGGAAGGAGTTCAAGCTCCTGTCTTTCGACCCGGAGTTCGCCTCCACACTAGGCTTTCCGATAAGGGCGCTGGACATACTGCTCACCACGCTGATAGTTTTAGCCATCGTCATTGGGCTTCAGACGGTGGGCGTCGTCCTCATGAGCGCGATGATCGTAGCACCGGGCGCGTCCGCGAGGCAGTGGACGGACAGGCTCGGCGTGATGATAGCGCTCTCGGCGCTCTTCGGAGCTATGGCCGGCGTTACGGGGGCCGTCATCAGCGCGAGCGTGCCGAGGCTGCCGACGGGGCCGACCATAGTCGTGTCCGTGAGCGTGATAGTGATAGTCTCCATTCTTTTCGCTCCCCGGCGCGGGATACTCTGGAGCAAGCTCAGTGACAGGCGGCGGAGGGGGCGGCTCAGGCTGGAAGCGATCCTGGAAGACCTTTACATACTCGCGAGGGAGCACGACGACCGGGGGCACGCGCATTCGGTGTCGGTGCTGAGGCTCATGAGCGCGGGGAAGGGCGGGGTCGAGAACAGCCTTCGAATACTCCGCGAGCGCGGGCTCGTCCGCCCCGCCGGAAAGGGCGAATGGGCGCTTACCCCGGCGGGCGTGACGGAGGCCCAGAGGATAGCGGAGACGAGGAGGGGGCATACGGATGAGCGCTGAGCAGATGGATATCCAGATAATCGCCGCGCTGACCGCGGCGGCGTGCGCGATACCCGGGGTCTTCCTGGTCCTAAGGCGCATGGCCATGATGAGCGACGCCATAAGCCACTCGATACTGCTCGGTATCGTGCTCGCGTTCTTCGCCGCGGGGAGCGTATCCTCGCCGCTTCTCATAGTCGGCGCGGCGCTCAGCGGGGTGCTGACGGTGAGCCTGGTCGAGGTCCTTGCAAAGACCGGGCTCGTCAAGGAGGACGCCGCCATAGGGCTCGTATTCCCGCTCCTTTTCAGCGTCGGCGTCATACTCATAGCGCGTTACACGTGGAGCATTCACCTGGACGTGGATGCGGTCCTGCTCGGCGAGCTGGCGTTCGCCCCTTTCAACAGGCTCATCGTCGGCGGGGTGGATATCGGGCCGAGGTCGATGTACGTCATGGGGACGATTCTCGCCCTGAACCTCGCGTTCATACTGCTGATGTATAAGGAGCTGAAGCTCGCGACGTTCGACGCGGGGCTTGCAGCGGCGCTGGGCTTCGCCCCGGGGCTGATACATTATCTACTCATGGGGCTCGTTTCCGTGACGG
The DNA here is from genome assembly GCA_035325995.1 of Thermodesulfobacteriota bacterium. Taxonomy (NCBI): domain Bacteria; kingdom Pseudomonadati; phylum Thermodesulfobacteriota; species Thermodesulfobacteriota bacterium. Next base: position 350,609 of record DAOKYU010000002.1, read on the forward strand.
CCGTGGGGGCGTTCGACGCCGTGGGCTCCATACTCGTCGTGGCGCTCATGATAGCGCCCCCGGCCGCTGCGTATCTCCTTACCGACAGGCTATCGCGGATGCTCGGGCTGAGCGTCCTGATAGGCGTCGTTTCGGCGATTGCCGGATTCTGGTTCGCCATGCTGATCGACGCCAGCATAGCCGGGTCGATGGCGTCGGCCGCGGGGGCCCTTTTCCTGCTCGTTTTCCTCTTCGCCCCGGAGAGGGGGCTGATCGCGGTTTACTCGCGGAAGTCGTACCAGAAGCGGGACTTTGCGGGAAGGATGCTCGTCATACACCTCCTCAACCACGAAGGGACGCCCGAGGAGGAGCGCGAATCGGAAATCTCGCACCTCGAAGAGAGCCTCGGCTGGAAAGGGGATTTCGCCCGGAGCGCCGTCGTCTATTCGGTGAAAAAAGGACTCGTCACGGACAGCGGCGGAAGGCTTTCGCTTACCGAGAAGGGCAGGGAATTCGCGGGCAGGTCGCTTACGGAGTTTACAGCCTGAGACGGGGTTATTCGGAGAGCTCTTTTTTCTTCATGAGCTGGAGTATGAGGCTCATGAGGATTACGCCCTTGGCGCCGTCGTCGTCTTCCTTCAAGGACTGGATGTAGTCCATGTTGTCCTTTACGGATTCGTCGTCGGGCGAGATGCTGAGGGCCGCGCGGAGGACGTCGAGGGCCTCGTCGTACCACCCCTTTTCGGCGAGGGACAGCGCGAGGGCGTTGTAGGCGGGGATGAATTCGGGGGATATGGATATGACCTCCCTGAATTTGGCCGCCGACTCGTCTATCCATCCGAAATCGAAGTAGCAGTTGCCTATGGAAAGGTGCGCCCAGGTGTCTGACGGGCAGAACTCGACGTGTTTCCTGAATTCGGAAAGGGCCTCTTTCGTCCACCCCATGTCGAAGAAGCAGAGCCCCGTCTGGTAGTGGATTTCGTCGTTGATGTAGTCGACCTCGGTGCATGAGGCGGCGCATTCCTGGAAATACCTGAGCGCGTCCTCGTAGAGGCCGACGGAGCGGTACGTGAGCGCCATGTGCCACTTGGCTATGACGTAGTCCGGGTCGAGCTCGAGCGCCTCGTGGTACGACCTTATCGACTCGTCGTGCATGCCCATGCGGGCGAGCGTGATGCCGAGCTGGGTCCAGATATAAGGGTCTTCGGGGTTGAGCTCAAGGGCCTTCCTGAAATAGTAGACGGAAGCGTGGAACTCCTCCATCGCGTCGTATGTGAGCGCGAAGGAGAGATAAACATCGGGATCCTCGGGCGCGATCTTGATGGCTTTGGTGAGCTCTTTAAGCGCGTCCTCGAATCGTCCGGCTTCCTTGTAATCGTCGGCTTTATTTAAAAGCCTGTCCAACCTTCCCATTCAATGCACCGTTAGGTTCGCCTGAACCTTGATGGTAAAGCATATTAGCTACGGGGGGTGTTGTCAACCTCCGGGGCGGTTTATCGTTCAGATTCTATCGAAATGGGCCGGTGGCGCGGGGAAACCGGTATAAGATGTAATTAATAATAGAAATATGCTGTGTCCGCGGGGCGCTGTTCCGGCGATTCCGGGGGCCCGGACGGCGGCGGGCGGGAGGGGGGTGCAAGAGGTGAAAGCGCCCGGGGCCCGGGCTTATTGCGCCCGTCCGGGAAAACCATTAGACTCACGGGAATACGATGAAAGAAACTGTACAGGTCGCCGTCCCGATACCGAGGGACGAATATTACAGCTACAGCCTGCCGGCGGCCCTCGCGGAGGGGGCGGAGGTCGGAAAGCGCGTGCTCGTCCCGTTCCACAACCGGAGGACTATAGGGTTTATAGTCGGGTTCGGGGAGCCGCCGCCGGACATCAAGCTGAAGGACGTGATCGACATAATAGACGACGAGCCGCTTTTCGACGAGAGGAGGCTCGGGTTTCTCAGGTGGGCGGCGGATTATTACCTGGTCCCGCTCGGGATGATGCTGAAGGCGGCGCACCCGGGGGGGCTGGGCGTGCGCCTGAAAAGCACGCTGAGGCTGACACCGGCGGGCGAAAGGGCGGCGTCGGGCGAGGGGCGGCTCACGGCCCACGAGCTTACGGTCGTCAGGGCGATAATGGGCGCGGGGGAGATAACGTCGCGGAGGCTCCTGTCCGTCGTGGACAACACATCGGCAGAGCTGCTCAACTCGCTAAAACGCAGGGGGCTCGTCGAGTTCGGGTACGAGCTGGAATCGGACCCGAAGATAAAGACGGAGAAGGTGATATCGGCCGCGGAAGGGGTGAGCGCGGACGACCCGGCGCTCGCCCGGAAGCGCGCGAAGGCGGAGATACTCTCCTTTATCACCGCGCACGGGAGGGTGCCGCTAGACGAGCTGAAGGAGGTGTTCGGAAACCCGTCCGCGCACGTTTCGTGGCTCGCGGAGGAGGGGTACGTTACGGTCGATCACGAGGAGGTTTCGAGGGACCCGTTCGCGGGGCTCGAAATCAAGCGGGACGTCCCTCCCGAATTGACGGTCGACCAGGAGATCGCCTGCCGGAAGATATCGGAGGCCGTCGCCAAGGGGAAGTTCGCGCCGTTCCTCCTTCACGGGGTGACGGGGAGCGGAAAGACGGAGGTTTATCTCCGCGCGATCGCCGGGGTCCTCGAAAAGGGGAAGGGGGTTATCGTCCTCGTGCCGGAGATATCGCTTACGCCGCTGCTCGTGAAGAGGTTCAGGGCCAGGTTCGGGGACGCCGTTGCCGTCATACACAGCGCGCTTTCGGACGGGGAGAGGTTCGACGCGTGGCGGAGGGCGGCGAGGGGGGACGTCGGCATCGTCATAGGCGCGCGGTCGGCGATCTTCGCGCCGTTTCCGGACCTCGGGATGATAATCGTGGACGAGGAGCACGAGACGTCGTACAAGCAGGACGAGGCCCCGGCGTATAATGCGCGGGACCTCGCGCTCGTCCTCGGGCGGATGACCGACTCCGTGGTAGTGCTCGGCTCGGCGACGCCGTCGGTGGAGTCGTACTACAACGCGAAGAGGCACAGGTTTACGTACCTGCAACTGCCGCTGCGTGTGAGCGACCGCTCTCTCCCTGCCGTGACTATCGTGGACATGAAGGAGGAGGGCGGCGCGATACTTTCACGGAAGCTGCGGGAAGCCGTCGTCGATAATTTCTGGAAGGACAGGGAGACGATACTATTCCTGAACAGGCGCGGGTATTCGTCGATCCTGATATGCAAGGTGTGCGGGGAAATCTTGAAGTGTCCGAACTGCAGCGTGTCGCTCACGTACCACGCGCGGGGGGATGTGATAATGTGTCACCTGTGCGGGCTCGTCGAGGAGCCGCACGAGGCGTGCGCGGTATGCGGGGAGCCGATGAGGGGGCTCGGGATAGGGACGCAGAGGGTGGAGGACGAGCTTAGGGAGCTTATCCCGGAAGCGAAGATAGCGAGGATGGACAGGGACGCCGTCGCCGGGAAGACGCGGCTATTGGACCTTTACCGGAGGCTCGAACGGGGGGAGATAGACGTCCTCGTCGGGACGCAGATGGTCGCCAAGGGGCATGATCTTCCGGGGGTGACGCTCGTGGGGGTTATCTCGGCGGACATATCACTAGGCATACCGGACTTTCGCTCCGGTGAAAGGACCTTTCAGCTCGTGACGCAGGTGGCCGGCCGGGCCGGGAGGGGGGACGGCGAGGGGCGGGCCATAGTGCAGACGTATAACCCGGACCATCCGAGCATAACGTTCGCCGCGCGGCAGGACTCGAAGGGTTTCCTCGAACAGGAGCTGAAACTGCGTGAAGAGCTCGGATACCCGCCGTTCGCGAGGCTCGTGAACGTGAGGTTCACGGGGATGCGCGAGGACGAGGTTACAGACGTCGCGAGGAAGGCGGGCGAGGCGGCGAGGAGGCTGGCCGGGAAGCTCGCGCCGGGGGCCGTCGAGATACTGGGGCCGTCGCCGTGCCCACTGAGCCGCATAAAGAACCGTTATCGCCGGCAGATGCTGCTTAAGTCCGGGGACGTGAAGGCTCTCCGGGGGCTCGTGAAGCGGCTCGTGGCGGGGATGGGGAAGATCGCGGGGCAGGTGAGGGTGTCGGCGGACGTGGACCCGTATAATTTTAGCTAAGTATCCGATTCGTTTTCGGAATCCACTTCCTCGTTTTCTTCTTCTTCTTCTTCTTCTTCTTCTTCTTCTGATCCCTTCTCTTCGTCTGTTGAGTGTTGTATTTGAGCTATATCTACCCCAATATTTTCTGCAATTTGAATTAATTCCTCTCTGATACTATCTTCCACTGCAGAATCTTTTAATAAATCTTTTGTATTTTCCTTAAATCTAGTTTTAGATGCACTCTGTGCGTCTTCAAATAGTTTTTTATTAGTTGTCAGTGCTTTGTTAGCCCACTTGATCTCATTGATATCGTTACTTGATAAGCATCTGGTTAACAGGTGCCTACAAACATCATCAGCTTTTTCTCCGAGAAATCCTTTGGTAATCAATTCATCTCCCCAAAAACTTATATATGGTGCAATACTACTATCGGTCGTTGCCAGATGTAGTATTTTGTCTCTTAAATTACGCATAAAAGTTTCTTGCGATGCACTATCTAATGTCTCTAGTAGTTGGGAACTGCTTAATTTAAATTCATCACCACATAATATGTCTACGTTGTTAAGAAGAGCATTATAAAATCTATCGTTTAAATGTAGAGAAATGCCATCCTCTATTAGTGCTTGTAGTAAATCCCATCGATAGCTTGGATCTGATAATTCAGAATTCCAAGTTTGTGTGTCTATTGATCGAAGACCTGCAATTAAGAAATCCAGATATGTTCCTCGATTTTGCTCTTTTGTCTCTTGGTAAGAAACCAAATAGAGACCAGCTAGGTCTTTATCAAAATCTTCATCGGTTAATTTGGCAAGCAGATTTACTTTTGTAGTGGATACTTTTATCAGATTGGATAAGGCATCTTCGCTTAATCGTGTGTCTAATGTGTCAAAATTATCAATAATCATATCTGGAGTAATGTGCTGGTCCACATCCTCTGATAATGCAATTTTTTCCAGAATACTCCTTACTAGTGGTTTAATAGGAGATTCGGTGTCCCCTAGATTTATTAGATCTTGCGTTCGATTTAAAGAACGAACTAAACTATATAATTTGTCGATTATTTGGTGGTTGCCGTCGGGATCATTGCATATACCTTGAAATTTGTTAATACCATCTGTGGAATGACCTACTTCGATACTAACGGAAGCCCCTGGGTTGAATTCCATTATTGGTAATATGCAAGCAGCTGCAGCGGCATAATCTTTTTTAGAGATTACATGGTTTAAAATATGGAAAAGTTGACCATTCTCGGAAAGCTGTTTTAGTACCTCTTTAGCCTCAGCAAGGTCTTTTTTGTAGGCAAGGATAGAAAGGGATTGGACACAAGCCCGGATTTCGATTGGATTCAGATTACCGGCATTTTCTAGGTTAATTTTCAAAGCTTTGATAAGATTGGTCCACGCCCAGTCAAAGTCGATTCTAGTCATTGTATCTACACAATTGGCATGAAGTTCTGAGAAGCCAGGGTCTTCAGAAATAGCTGCTAGCCTATCGATAACATCTTGAGGATCTGATTTAGGTTTGAAGTAATCTGTGAAATCGAGTGGGGCCGGATTCTTTGAGAGCTCAGATAGTATCTCAACATAAAATTGAGCTCCTCCAGGAACCCTAAATTTGTCAATCTCTTCATCAAGATTGGCTGATCTGTAATACGTGAGAAGAGTGAGAGCTCCACTAATCCAATCTTTCACTACTTTACTGTCGATATCTCTTTCTTCATCCTCACTGTTTTCAGATGGTTCTATTGGGTCGGTATTAGAAATAGTTTCAATTACGTGAAGAGGTAGATTCTTATATTTATCTTCCTGACAATGATTTAAGATTGCAACCAAACCTTTGCCTAAGGATTCGTCTGTGCCATTCCATGAGTTCACTCTATTAACGGCTCGACCTAATCGATTCCAGATTCTTGCGAAATCCTTCTCAGTTTCAGAGTCTAATACCTCAAATACATTCGCAGAATTTGCAATCGTATTCGGATCTGATTCTAACCAATCTTCTAACCTATCTTCAATTATGTTATCGCATACATCTACGAATCCAGAAACGGCATTATATTCTTTAAGAGATTCTACATCGTTATTTTTTAAGGCATTTACTACATCTTCTTCCATTAGTGTTTGGAGCGCTTTTTGAGGCTCAATATTGTAGTGCAAGGCTGCCAAATGTCGGGGGAAATCGGAACTTACAGTACGGTTAATGAGTTGAATATTTTTGTCGTCAGGATTAATAAGAGCCTTTTTAGAAGTGTGTAATTCTTTTTTATATATAACATAGAGCGCTTGGTATTTGAGAGGTATTGTATCACTCCACTGTCTATGAAAAGCTCCTATCTGATTTATAAAAAGGATTATTTCCCTTGGTGTTGGAGCTGCGTCTTTTTTCTTTAAGCTCCTGTACAAATGATATATTTCTAAGTAGTCATCATAAGTATGATCTGGTAATGCACAACTTATCTTTTTGATAAAGTAATTCTTCCAATCAGACATTATTGGGGGTGGGACTAGAAATTTTATTTGGAAGGTTTTGTCTATGAAAGATTCTGATAATTCTTGCTCTAGCTTCACTTCCGAGTCCTTATATTCAGATATTCCTACTTTCCATAATCTTCTTAGTGCTTCTGAATCAAATGGTGCAAGAAGCCATAGATGTTTAATCCATCTTGGATTAATATTGTTATTTTCAAACTCAAAAAATGTTCTCATCGTTGACCATATAAGCAGCATTTCTTGAGTATCGGCTCTATCCAGATTGTCTATCACCACTATCAATTTACGTTCTTTGTCGTTAATCGACTCATCGAGGATCTTGTAAAAAATATTTTGGAACTCGATAGATGTTGGATCAGGAGTACGGATTGTAATAGATCTATTTCTCTGGACGCTCTTATTTATAAATAAACTTACTATGCTATGCTCATCATCACGAGGTGAAAAATAATACGCGAGAACGGCAATGATTAGTGGGAGTAAGAGAAGTGCTACGCCAATGCCACCGAAGGCTATATACAAGGTATTTAAATGCGATAGGTTATCTAGGAATAAATCAATAAATTTGTAACTCAAAGGAAGCAATAAAATCGATATAGAAATTGCTTTTCCCCATTTTGTTAGCTGAGGACTGGAGGTCGTAGTGGAGTCCTCTCTTCGTCGTGCAATCTTTTCTTTTTCTTCTTTCCAGTATTCATTATTTTGTAACCAATTTTCTTTTAGTAAATATTGGATCAAGTTCTCTAAGAATGATCTCCGTAGCGGATCACCTTGATGAGACCATGCATTGAAAACAAATAATATTTGATTGTCTTGTAGTTTAGATTTTAGCAGTTCAATTACAGTAGATTTTCCGCTTCCCAATGACCCTATCAATGCTATAGCTTTGCCGCCTTTTTCCGATGCTACTAGATGTTCTATTGCATCCGCTATGCGTTCATGAGGACCAAATGCATCGGAATCGGAGGGTCTGTCTTCTAAAATGATGGTTCTGCACTGTTTGCTTGGTTCTGTATTCATAAATGGACCTATGATTAATTATGATTTTGCTAGGATATCATAGTTTGGCTAATTCGTGAATTATAGTTGATGTTAACTGGATTGCCTGACAAGGGAAAATGGAATATATCACGGTATAATCTCCGCCCGGGGTTTTAAGAGGGCTCATCCCGATTTATAATAATAGGAAGGGGTTCGAAATGCCTGAAAGAAAGCGTACGAGAACGGGGAGAGCGGAGAAGAAGGCCGAGACGGGGCCCGACCTGAAGGACCTCGGGAAGGCGGGGGAGCATTTCCTCGCCGGGGCCACGGAGATAGTGGCCGGGACCGGGTTCGTCATAAAGGGCGTGAAGCATCTCCTCGAAAACGAGGAGGGGAGGAAGTTCCTCTGCGAGCTGCCTCTAAAGGCCGTTAACACCGGCATCGATCTCATGAAGAAGGCCGGGAAGGAGGCGAAAGAGCGGAGGAAGACCGGGACCGGACAGAAGAGAGGATCACGAAGCAGGAAAATCAACGTTGAATAAACCCTTGCCGGACCCAGGCTACGCCCGGACCGTTTTAGAGCACTATAAAGAGAGTCACAAGAAGATTTCCCCCGCACGGAAGAAGATACTGGAGCTCCTGGCGGGGTACAGCTATTTCCTCGGCCGCGCCGCGGTCAAGGATCCGGGAATACTCGAATACATAGAATCCAGCGGGGCGGCTTCAGACGGAAAGACCCCCGCAGCCTTTATGGAAGAGGCGGGCGGTATAGCCGCGTCGTCCGAAACTCCCTCGCAGCTCGAATCGGCCCTCAGGCGCTACAAGTACAGGGAGCTCGCCCGGATAGTTTACAGGGACATAACGGACGGGGCACCGTTCACCGAGACGATGGAGGAGCTATCGGACCTCGCCTCGGCCATCGTCGAGGCGGCGATAACGTTCTATCGTCCCGAGGCCGAAGGGGCGGGGGAGTTTACCGTCATAGGCATGGGGAAGCTCGGCGGGCGGGAGCTTAACCTGAGCTCGGACATAGACATAATCTACATGTACAGGGACGACGGCGACCCGGACCCGTTTTTCAGGCTGGCGGAGAAGGTGACGAAGTCCCTCAGCGCCGTGACGGAGGACGGTTTCCTGTACAGGGTGGACCTCGGACTCCGTCCGGGGGGCGGGAAGAGCACGATCGCCGTGTCCTTGGAGGGGGCGTTGGAGCATTACTTTTACTGGGGGGACACGTGGGAGAGGGCGGCGATGATAAAGGCGCGGCCCGTCGCGGGGGACATCTCACTCGGCGAGAAGTTCGTGAGCGACATCGAGCCGTTCGTCTATAAAAAGTTCCTGGATTACTCGTCCATCGAGGACCTCAAGGACATGAAGACCCGGCTCGACCAGCTCGAAAAGAAGCGCGACGTCAAGCTCGGGAAGGGTGGCATTCGTGAGATAGAGTTTTTCGTCCAGGCCCTCGCGCTCGTAAACGGCGGGGAGATAAAGTACATACGCGAAAACAACACCCTGAAAGCGCTCGGAAAGCTCGAAGCCGCGAACCTGATAACACCCGCGATACGGCGGACGCTGTCGGACTCCTACCTCTTTTTAAGGAAGGTGGAGCACAATATACAGCTCGCGGACGAGAGGCAGACGCACAGGCTGCCGTCGTCGCCGGACGACCTCGAAAAGCTCGCGTTAAGAACGGGCGTGCCGGACAGGGACGAGCTCGAAAGGATTTACAAGGAGAGGACCGCGGCGGTTTCGTCCGTTTACAAGGGGCTCTTTTACGAGCCTTCGCAGAAGACGGAGGAGGTGGGGAAGGAGTTCTGGAAGGCCGCCGGGTTTCTCATGGAAGGGAACCTGGACGAGGAGGAGGCGATCGAAAACCTGAGGGCGCTCGGGTTCAGGAATCCCGGCATGGCGGCCGATCTCCTGTCGAAGCTCCTCGACGTCAGGAAGGGCGGGCTTACGCAGGGCGGGAGGGCCGCGACGAGGAAGGTGATACCGGCGTTCCTGGCGAGCGTCCTGAAGTCGCCCGACCCCGACCTCGCGATCGTCAACCTCGAAAGGTTCGTTTCGGGCATAGGCTGGAGGACCTCGCTCTATTCCGTCCTCGCCGAAAACCCGGACATAATAGAGCTCCTCGTAAAGCTCTTTTCGACGAGCGGGTATCTCTCGAACTTCCTGATACGGCACCCGGAGTACATGGACGTGATCACACTCCGGGACGTGAGGACGGAGTATTCGTCAAAGGGGGAGATGCTGGCGCAGATTCGGCAGTCACTGGCCGAGGAGGACGACTACGGGGCGCAGCTCGACGTCCTCCGGCGGTTCAGGCACGTGGAGACTCTCAAGATATGCCTCAGGGACCTCAACGGAGAGGTGGGGCCCTTTTATGTCGGCAAGTATCTTTCGATGGCGGCCGAGGCCATACTCGAAGCGGGGCTCGAGATCGCGTGGGAAGTCGTCCGGGACAAGGAGGAGCGCCCGGAGAAGAACCACAGGATGGTCGTCATGGGCATGGGGAAGCTCGGCGGGAAGGAGCTTTCGTATAACTCGGACCTCGACGTGATCTTCATTTACGACGGGAAGGAAGAGGAGCACATGTTTTACTCGAAGCTCGGGCAGAAGGTGATTTCCGTCCTGTCCGTGCCGACGGGCGAGGGGTATGCGTACAAGATGGACATGGGGCTAAGGCCCTCGGGGCGATCCGGGGCGCTGGTGACGTCGTTCAACGCGTTCCGGAAATATCAGCAGGAGAGCGCACAGGTCTGGGAGAGGCAGGCACTCGTAAAAACCTCCCCGTCCGCAGGGAATATGAAGGTCGGAAACAAGGTCATGAAGCTCGTGACGGAGTTCGTCTACGAAAGGCCGCTCCCGGAAGGGTTCGAGGAGGAGATAAAGAGGCTCCGGAAGAGGATGGAGAAGGAGCTCGCCGCCGAGAGCCGGGAGAAGCTCAACATCAAGACGGGGCGCGGCGGCATAGTGGACATAGAGTTTTTGGTGCAGATGCTCCAGTTAAAGCACGGCGGCGGGCATCCGGAGGTCAGAAAGCAGAACACGTCGGATGCGCTCGCGTGGCTCCACGAAGCGGGGATAATCGGGGAAGACGACTATACGGAGCTGGCCGATGGGCTCATGTTCCTCCGGAAGATGGAGAATCTCCTCCGGCTCCTTCACGACAGGTCGATAAACGAGCTCTACGAGAGCGACTTCGAAAAGCTGGCCACTGAGCTGGAGCCCGGGGACGGCGCAAAGCTCAGGAGAAAGTACACCTCGACGACGGGCAAAATAAGGAAGATTTATAACAGGTACTTTTCGGGGCGGGCCGCGGAGCCGGAGCCCGCGGAAAAACGGAGAACCAGTAAATGAAGGATTTTAAGAGCTGTATATTCCTGATGGCGGACGGCGCGCGCGCCGACGTTTTCGAGGAGCTCATGAAAGCGGGCGATCTGCCCGCAATATCCCGCTACGTCGTCGAGCCGGGCTCGTACAGGGAGGCGGTTTCGGTGTTCCCATCGACGACGGGACCCGCGTACACGCCCTACGTCTTCGGGAAATACCCGGGAAGGTGCAACTTCCCCGGGATAAGGTGGCTCGACAGGAGGATCTACGCCGACAGGCGGAAGCTCTTCTCGTTCAGGCGTTTCAGGAGCTACATAGGCCTCGAGACTTACTTCATGAACAGCGACGCCTCGACCGACAATACGAGCATATTCGAGGTGTTCCCGCGGAGCGGAAATATACTCAACGAGCTCTCGCGCGGGGTGAAGCTCACCAACGACAAGACCCGTTTTTCGAAGCTGTATCACAAGGTGAAGAGCCACTTCACGGACAGGACGGACGAGGTGGACCTGCTTGCACGGAGACTTCTCGTAAAGGAGCTGGGGGCAATGCACGATTTCATCTTTACCGTCTTTCTGGGAATCGACACGTACTCGCACGTGAACCATCCCTTCCACAGGGACGTGATCGATTCCTACAGGCGTATAGACGAGACGGTGGATGTAGTCGCCTCGCGTCTCAAGGCGGAGGGGCGTCTCGACGAGACGCTGTTCGTCATCATAAGCGACCACGGACTTACGCAGACCCATTCGCATTTCGATTCCCTCGGGTTCCTGAACGCCAGGGGATACAAGGCCTTTTACTATCCCAACGTGTTCAGGCACTTCATGAACGCCGACGCGGGGAGCCTCATATCGGGGAACGCCATGGCGAACATATACGTCAGGAGCCCGGACGGGTGGGAGAGGCGCTCGACGTTCGCCGAGATGAAGCAGCTCGTCGAGGACTTCCTCGAAAGGCCCGAGGTGGACGTCGTCGCCGGGACGGACGAGGATGGAAAGGTGAAGATAAAGAGTGCGAGGGGCGAGTCCCAGGCGTGGATAGGCGAGGACGGGCGCGTCAATTACAGGAAGGTTTCGGGGGACCCGTTCGGGTATAACGGTATGCCCGAGAGCATGACTTCGAGGGAGGCTCTTGCGGCGAGCTTCGGTACGGAGTACCCGGACGCAGCGGTCCAGATAATGCAGCTCCTGGAATCTCCGCGCGCGGGCGACCTCGTGCTGAGCGCGCACCTCGGCTATGACCTCAGGGCGCACCACGAGAACCCCGAGCACCGATCTTCGCACGGCTCGCTCGTCAGGGACCACATGATAGTTCCGTTCGCGATAAGCGCGCCGCTCGCGGACGAGCTCGTCAGGACGGTGGACGTATACCCGACTATACTGAGCCTCCTCGGAAGGGAGCTTCCGGACGGGCTCGATGGTATAGATTTGTCGGTTTGAGGGGGAGGCGGAGATGGATAGGTGGCCCGCGGGATTGCCGCGGTCGCTGCGCTCCCTCGCAACGACGGAATTGTGGAGTCGCGGCTCACCGCCGCGACTGTGAATCGAGCCGGATTCCCGATCAGGCTTTGGTTCCACCTTCGCTGCGACAGGCCTTTTCCTAAGTGGGGGATAAAAGATTAAAGGCGAAAGGATTTCTACTTTTGGCTGACCACGCACGTACGTGTGTTTCTCGGGGTAGCAGATTCGGAGACTCGAAGCACCTTAAGCGCGGTTGGTGATAATAGCAATGCCTTGCTACTTCGAAAGCTGGTAGAGGCTGCGGGGTTGGCGGCCTTGCGGGGGACGTTCTGTAGTAGCTGGTAGATATGGAGAAAGGGTTCTCTACTTTTCCTTGATGAAAAGTAGCAAAAGTCACGGGCCGGGAAAAATTCTGCTAAAAATCATCGTTCCTTCGCTAAATCCTCCAAATACTTTACCCCCACCCTGACCCTCCCCCTGGGAGGGGGAGGGAAGAGTAAGGTAGGTCGGATTTTTAACGCTCATCCACTCGATGTCTTCGGCGGGGCAAGTCAGGTGATTAAACAATATGGACGACCGGGCGGTGCTATGAATTTCCAAGTCAGCTACGTCGAATTCCTGCACGCGTGGCGTGCGCGAATTTTGACGGCCCGGAGGGGTATTGCTTCGCCGCGTCCGGCTACGCATGGCTTCGCCGCGACAAGCGGCGGCTTGCAATATGGTGGATTGGGATGAGGGATATAGGGGTGCTCTTCAATCAAATTCGAGTTCACTACCTATAAGAACCCTTTGACAGAAAAGGCAAAAGCTCGAAAGCTGAATTGTATTGCTGCGCCACATCCGGCTTCGCATGGCTTCGCCGTGACAAGCGCGGCTTGCAATATTATGATTTATCCACCGACTTTGCATTTTCCGTCATTCTGCCTGTCCGGCGTAGCTTTCAGCGAAGACGGAAACTAGTTTCAGAATCTCGTTTTAAGGCGTTAACAGGAAAGGCATAATCCCTCCACCCCCTTTTCCTAAGGGGGTTGAAAAGACAAAAGCTGGATTCCCGATATAGATAGGCAGGTCCCGAGCGGTACCGGATAAACGCTTGTGCAGTGAGGTGGTGGCGTCCAATTCCTCGCTCGCTCGGAATCGTTGCAGGAATGACAAGAATATAGGTGATTCCTCGCTCGCTCGGAATCGTTGGGAATGGCAGAAAAGAGAAAATCCCATCTATCCCCATTTTCAAAGTGGGGATAAAAAGAAAACGAAAATATAAATATTCACGAACCCTTTTTGATTTGAAAGATTCTTGATGGATTGCTGGTGGAAGTGGATTCCCGATTAGCAGGTCTAGAGCGGTACTGGATAAGCGTTTGTGCGTGAATTAACGGCATCCAATTCCTCACTCACTCGGAATTGTTGGGAATGACAGAAGGGTGGTGATTCCTCGCACGCTCGGAATCGTTGTACGAGATGAAAGATTAGAAAAGAGAGATTTCTCCCTTCGGTCGAAATGACAGGATTAAAGGCGAGATCCTGAAATAAATTCAGGATGACGACAAAAAAAGGAAGGATAAGAGCTGGATTCCCGATATCGGACTCCGCCAAGGCTTCCACCTTCGCTGAAGCTACAGTGGACAAGTCGACCGATAAAAAGGCTACGTCGGACAAATCGGCGGACAGGATGCCGGGCCGGCGGGCGTCAGGAAAAGAGCGCCCTTACGGCCGCCTCGGAAATGAAGAGTGCTATCGCACCCCAGAGGAAGTACCGCCAGAGCTCGCTGAATACCTTTACGAAGCCGGGCCGTCCGGCTTCCGCCGGGGCCGGGCTTTCTATCGTTATCCTGGAAAGGTCTGACTCGGCCGGATCGATGTTCACGGAAAAGCTGTAGTGGGGTTTTCCGCCCTGCGTGACCGTGTATATGCCGGGGGTATCCGTCGCGGAGAAGACCGGCTCCGCGCCGGAAAGGGGTGTCTTCACGCCGCCTGGGGCCGAGACCTCCGCCCCTTCGGCGCCGGGCGGGACGTCGATGGCGGCGATCTCCCCGGCGAGGTAGCTTCTCTTTCTGACGCCGGAATTATCGCTCGTATCCATGAGCTCCTTTACGACCGGGAGGAAGACGGGGGATATGGGAAGGTCGTTCCAGCCGGTGTCGGCAGTGGATGCGAAGAGGTAGACGCTCCCGCCGCCGAGGCCCTTCCGCAAAAGGAAAGGGTCGCCCGAGGCGGTGGAGAGTATCGTTTCCGACCCCTCTTCGGGATAGATGGAGAAGTGGCGGCCGACACGGACGCTGCCGAGCCTTTCGCGGACGTCGCCGGAAAAGGCGCCGCCGCCCCCGGGGCTTACGAACGTACCCGCTTCCTGTATCGTAAGGAGCTGCCCGGGAAGAAGGCCCTTCAGAAGTGCGTTGTAGGAAGACGGCCTTATCCTTTCCCCGGGGAATATGACGAGGGTCCCGCCGTTAGTCACGAATTCCCTTAGCGCTTCGGCGTTGGACGGGAGAATGTCGCCGGCGTTGGCGAGGAAGACGACCCCGTAGGGCGAGAGGTCCTCCGACAGGAACGCCTCGTTGTCCTTGACGGATACCTGCGCGCCGGAGATTTCGGATATGGTTTCGCCGGCGCGGGCCAGATAGTAAGCCTCGCTGAGCCTCGCTTCCTCGCGGGGGTCGCCGTCTACTATGAGTATTCCGGAGCCTTCGCCGCCCGCGAGGACGAAGTAGCGGGTGTCGTCTATCGGGAGGCTGTCCTTTTCTATAGACGCCGTGCCGAGGCCGGGCGCGGCTGCATCACCGTCCGGGGGAAGGGTGAACTCCCTTACGGCCCTTTCACCGGGCCCGACGTCGAGGTGCGCGTTCACCTCGCGCCCGTCCAGGCCGACGCTCGCGAGGAGATCGCTGACCTCTTCGGGGGAGAAGTTGGATACGGCGATTTCAAATGCCGTCACGTCCTTGCCGCGGCCCGCGGAGGCCGAGGTTACCGCCCTGTTGGGGGAGCTTTCGCCGCCGGTGATATCGACGACGCGGAGCCAGTCGCGCGGGGCCGGGGATTCGCGCCAGCCGTTCTTCTGCATATCCGTGAGGAATATCACCTCTTTCTTTTCCGGCGGAGAGTCGGAGAGGGCGGCGTATACCTCGGATAGTCTCTTTTCGTTGTCGGCGTAGGTCGCGGTGAGCTTTATATCGCCCGCGGCCTGCCTGAGACCGGCCATGTCGCTCGACGGGGAGAGCCTTTCGCCCGGCTTTGCGACCAGGGGCGCTACGATGGCGAAGCTCCCGTCGGGGAGGGAGGAGATCGTATCCCTCGCCGTTTTCACCGCTTTGTCGAAGCGGCCGCCATAGCCCATGCTGAAGGAGTTGTCAACGACGACTGCGATGGAGCGGGGGCCTTCCACGCCAGCCGGGGCGAACGAAAACAGGGCCGGCCGCGCGAATACAAGGACCAGGAGGGCTATGACGAGGGCCCGGAGCAGCAGCAGTAGAAAGTCCTTTAGCCTGGACCTTACTGCGCTGTCCCCGCGCGAGGCGAGGAGGAACGTTATGGCAGGGAACTTCTTTACCGCCCCGCTCTTGCGGGAAATGAGATGCGCTATCACCGGAAGCGCCAGGGCGGCGAGTCCTATAAGGAAATACGGGCTAAGGAAGGAAAAATTCAAGAAACCTCACTCTCGTTATTTGTCTGCTATGAGGATGAGCGGCTCTTCGACGGGCCTTGAAGCAGGAGCGAATACGTAGCGCGACTCGTACTCGTGACACGTCCGTCTGAGGGAGTCCATGAACTGCCTCATCCTCTGGATATAATTATTTCTGACCTCTCCCGCGTCGACAATGACCTTCCGGCCGCTTTCCATGTCCTCGAACTCGAAGGAGCCCCGGAAGGAGAACTCCGTTTCGTCCTCGTGGAGGACGTGGAAGAAGACGGCGTCCCTGCCTGCGGCGTTAAGCATCTGGAGGCATTTGCGGAAGTCGGCTTCGTCCGTCAGGAGGTCGGAGACTATGACGAAGGCCGAGTCCCTCCTGTAGACTTCGAGCGCCCTGGCGACGGGGCCGGAGAGCGCCGTCCCGCCGGCGGGGGAAGCCGAGCCCAGCATGTCGAGTATGGGGGCTATGGAGGGGTTGCCCGCGCGGGGCGGGACGACGTCTACGCCCTCGCCCGAGAAAACCCCCGCGCCGACCGCGTCGCCCTGCCTGAGGAGAAGGTATGAAAGGGTGGCGGCGAGCCTCCGGGCGTAGTCGAGCTTGGTCGCGCCCTGGGCACCGTAGCCCATGGACGCGCTCGTGTCGACGAGCACGCACCAGTCGAGGTTGACCTCGTCCTCGAACTTCCTGACGTAGAGCCTGTCGTGGCGCCCGTAGAGCCGCCAGTCGACCTGGCGGAGCTCGTCGCCCCGGTTGTACTCTTTATATTCCATGAAATCGGGGCTTATGCCCCTGTAGTAGCTCTTGTGTATGCCCGCCTTTCTCCCCCTTACGCGGGAGGGCGCGCGGAAGAAAAAGCGCCTCAGCCGCGAGGCGGTTTCGAGGTCGAGTAGGGAATTAAAATCCGTGCCCGGCATCTGAAAAGTATAACCGGGAGGAGCCGGGGATTCATTAAGTTCGGGGATTTCAGGGATTGTCAGGCGAGGAGGTTTTCGATTTCTTTCGTTACGGAGTCTTCTTCGAGGTTTTTGGCTATCGAGATTTCCTTTATGAGAAGGGAGCGCGCGGTGTCCATTATGCGCTTTTCGCCGAAGGAGAGGTCCTTGCCTTTCTGGAGGAGGCTTATGTCGCGGAGGACGAGCGCGACTTCGAAGATGTCGCCGCTTTTGAGCTTGTCCGAATATTCGCGGTAGCGCTTGTTCCAGCTTTGGCCGCCGTTCTGGTGGTTGCCGTTCTTTTCCTTGCTTTTGAGTATGTCGTATATCCTGATGATCTGTTTGCGGGTGATTACGGGCCGGAGGCCCACAGTGGCCGCGTTGTCCGTGGGGACCATCAGGGTGACGTCGCTGTCAACGACCTGGAGAATATAGAAATCCCTTATGGTACCGCAAATTTCCTTGGATTCGACCGCCCTTATCTGAACAACCCCATGAGCAGGATAAACGGCTTTGTTGCCTACTTTAAATGCCATGATTCAGGAAACTCCTATGTGTGTGAAAAAGTGGCGCCCCACGAAAGAATCTATCACATTTCTGACCCCCGGTCAAATCACGGAGCGCGGCCCCGAGGGGGCGGGCGGGGCGGATGGAGGACGCCGTACACGCGCGGGCCCGGAGTAATTTTCGCTTGAAATCAAAAGCGCCATGGGATAGAGTCTCTTTTTCTGCTATATCACGAAAGTTATCGGAGGGACGCTCTGTGGGCCGTATAATCGAAAAAGAGCTTTTCGAGCTTCACGGTATAAAAAATCCCGGAAAGGTGTACTACAACCTTCCCGTCCCCGAGCTGTACGAGGAGATAGTAAGGCGGGGGGAGGGGATGATAGCCGAGGGCGGAACGCTCGTCGCCTATACGGGCGCGCATACCGGCCGCTCGCCTCAGGACAGGTTCATCGTGAAGGAGCCCGGGAGCGAGGAGGATATTCTCTGGGGGGCCGTCAACAGGCCGATAAGCCGCGAGCACTTCGATTCACTCTACGGCAAGATAACCGCTTACTTCGAGGGCAGGGACGTATTCGTGAGGGACCTTTACGCGTGCGCCGACGCTGACTATAGATTGCCGGTGAGGGTTATAAACGAGTACGCCTGGCACAACGTCTTCGTGAACAATCTTTTCATAAGGCCCGGGCCGGGCGATCTCCCCCACGGGCACGTCGGGTTCACCGTCATTTCCGCGCCGGGCGTCACCGCCGACCCGGAGACGGACGGGACCAGGACTGGGACGTTTATCGTGCTCAACTTCGAAAAGCGGGTTGCCATAATAGGCGGGACGCAGTACGCGGGGGAGATGAAGAAATCCGTCTTCACGGCGCTCAATTTTCTTCTGCCGATGGAGGGGGTGTTCCCCATGCACTGCTCGGCGAACGTCGGCAAGGACGGGGAGGTCGCCATTTTCTTCGGGCTCTCGGGCACCGGGAAGACGACTCTGTCCGCCGACTCCGGAAGGGCGCTCATCGGGGACGACGAGCACGGCTGGCACGAGAGCGGTGTATTTAACTTCGAGGGGGGGTGCTACGCCAAGGCGATAAGGCTGAGCCCGGAGACGGAGCCCGAGATTTACGATGCGTCGCTTCATTTCGGGACGGTTCTCGAAAACGTCGAGATAGATCCCGACACGAGAAAGATAGATTTCGACAGCGACAGGTACACGGAGAATACGAGAAGCGCTTATCAGATCGATTTCTTAAAAAATATAGCTCCTTCGGGAACCGGCGGGGTGCCGAAGACGATATTCATGCTTACCTACGATGCGTTCGGCGTTTTGCCCCCTATATCGAAGCTTACGACCGAGCAGGCCATGTTCTTCTTCACGCTGGGATATACGGCGAAGGTGGCCGGCACCGAGAGAGGGGTGGAAGAGCCGCAGACGACGTTCAGCTCGTGCTTCGGGGCGCCGTTCCTGCCGCGCCCGCCGCTCTTTTACGCGGGGATGCTGAAGGAGAGGCTGGAGGAGAGCGGGGCGGAGGTGTGGCTCTTGAATACCGGAATAACCGGCGGGCCCTACGGCGTCGGAAAACGTATGCCGCTCAAGGATACGAGGGCGCTCGTTACGGCGGCCGTCAGCGGGGAGCTCGGAAAGGGAGAGTTCCGGACGGAGCCGGTTTTCGGCCTGAGCGCGCCCGTTTCGTGCCCGGGGATTGACAGCGGGCTTCTCGACCCGAGGAAGACGTGGCCCGACCCGGCCGAATATGACGTCAGGGCGAAGGAGCTCGCCGATAGATTCCAGGCCGAGTTCGCAAAGCACGAGGCGGAGTTACGCCGCTTCTAGGCAATTTTATATTTAGATTTGTTGTAAAGAGCAGAGAAAGATAGGTTATCGCTGAAATCACCGTTAGTGTAGAAATCTCAAGCTAATATAAAACTATTTTTTGTTTTGCGTTTTATCTGTTTGTGAAGTTTGCCTAGTTGTTCCTTGTCCTGTAATAGTTACATTAGGTCGAGGAGTGCTTGGTTTCGCATTCACACCACCCTTTGAAACCTTACCTTCAGTAATCTTCACATACTTTCTATCAGATTTATTGTTATGCATTTTGTTGAGTCTCCTTTGCCTCGTCACTGAGTGCAGGAAATTCTATTGTCAATTCATTCCTATCTCGTGCAATATATAGAGCTGGAACTTTGTAAAGCTCCTCCCCTGTTATACACTATAACGTCATTTAGCAGTAACTCATTTTCTCTATGTGTATCTGAATAAGCCCTTACCCAACTATAGTAAGCTAATCCATATTTAATGTCTCGAACTATAACCCATTCGGTAGGTTCAGTTGCGTTAAAACTAAAACTCCATACATCCGAATCTCCAAATTGATTGGTTATTTTCATCCAATTTGCAAATCCATGTGCATATTTTCTGTTAATTACAAACGAAATAAGTAACCCAATTGGGACGGATAACAAGCTAACTATTGATATTCCAATAACATTTATTGAAGCATTAGGATCTATCAATTGCCTGGTTAAGAAATTGTCAAATAAATCTGAACCTGTAATAAATTCTAAGATCATGAATATTAAATCAGTTGTTAGATAACATAAGAATCCTAAAATGATGGATTGTATGACGAAGTAAAATGGCCCTTTCTTCTCGAAATATGTGAATATTTGGATTGTTAGCTTGCAAATTAATCCTGGCAGGAAAAGCAAAATCAATCTAATGTAAATTCAGGTAATTCCATCTTTTAATGATATTTAAGTTAGATTATTGATTCAATACCCCGCTTTATAAAATTTTTTTCCGTAGTAAGATTGGGAAGGATACAAATAACCCCGCCGAAGGAGAGAATTCATGGATTTTTTGAAGAAAGAAGACACGGTTCTGGTCGTCATAGACATGCAGGAGAGGCTCATGTCGGCGATGCCGGACATTCACTCGCGAGTTGCGGTGAGGAACGCGAGGGTGCTTATAGAGTCCGCGAAGGTGCTCGGGATTCCCGTGCTGGTGACGGAGCAGTATCCGAAGGGGCTCGGCGCGACCGTAGAGGGCGTGGCGGATTCGCTCGGCGAGGGCGTAAAGCCGATCGAGAAGGTGGTGTTCAGCTGTGCGAGGGCGGAGGAGTTCGCGGACGCCGTGAAGGGGCTGGGAAGGAGCTCTTATATACTGGCTGGTACGGAGACGCATGTCTGCGTCCTTCAGACGGCGGTAGACCTCGTGAACGAGGGCTATAACGTGTACGTGCCCGCCGACGCGGTGGTGTCGAGGAACGACCTCGACTGGCAGAAGGGGCTCGAGCTCATGGGGAAGGCGGGGGCCACCGTGGGCACTACGGAGGCTTTTCTGTTCATGCTCCTGGAGAGGGCGGGGACGGACGAGTTCAAGGCGGTTTCGAAGCTGGTGAAGTAGGAAGGGCTGGAAGGAAAAAGTAAAACAAAGATTTAAATCCTCCCTCGTTTTGCTTTGATTCCGGTCAAGATCTGTACTGGATGAACGCCTAGAAGTTAAGTGGGGGTGTCCAATTCCTCGCTCGTTCGGAATTGTTACCTCCAGCTTCGCTCGCAGGTTTCGCCGCGGCAGGTAAAGGCTGGATACTAAAGAGAGCGGGTTCTGAGCTGTACCGGAGAAACGTTTGCGCTTCAAGGTTGGGGCGTCCGGTTCTTACGTTTGCTCAGAACCGCTGGGAATGACAGAAATGAATGGATTCCTGAATGACAAAAATGTGGTAGATTCCTCGCTCAGTCGGAATTGTTGGGAAAGACAATTCGAGAAAGAATAAATCCCCCCTGCCCCCCTTTTTCTAAGTGGGGATAAAAGGCAAAGGCTGGATTCCCGATACAAGCCTTGATACTGAAGAAGGCGGTGCCAGAGCAGTACCGGATAAGCGCTACCGCTTCAGGGCGGCGGCGTCCGGTCCTTGCGCACGCTCGGAACCGTTGGGAATGACGGAAATGTGGTACTTCCTCGCACGCTCGGAATCGTGTTTGTTGTAGAGGGTTTTACACTCTGCGGCGTGTGTTGTGCGTCCCCGAGGGGATTCGAACCCCTGTTACCGGCGTGAAAGGCCGATGTCCTGGGCCAGGCTAGACGACGGGGACGTGCAGTTGATCGTGAGCCGTACAGGATTCGAACCTGTGACCCACTGCTTAAAAGGCAGTTGCTCTACCAACTGAGCTAACGGCTCAATTTTGAAGGGCTAAAATATATCACGTCAAACTTGCTTGTCAAAGAAAATATACACGAAAAAGGGCGGCATGCGAAAAGGCCGCGCGGGAGCGGAACCTGCCGGCTTCACGGCCCCTTTTCCGCGAGGAGCGAGCGGTAGAGCCCGACCAGTTTTTCGTTGAGCTTCCGTATGTCGTATTTCTCCTCGACGGACTTTCTCCCGGCGATGCCCATCCTTCTCCGGGCCCCGGGGTCACTGACCAGAAGGCCGAGCTTCTCCGCTATTGCTTCGGGGTCTCCGGGCTGGACGAGATAGCCCGATTCGCCGTCACTGACGATCTCGGATACGCCGCCGACCTTTGTCGCCACGGCCGGGAGCCCGGAGGCGAGGGCCTCCATGAGCGCGACGCTCAGCGCTTCCTCGACGCTCGAAAGAAGGAATATGTCGGATTCGGCGAGCCTGCCGGAGATGTAGTCCTGGTCCCTTCCGCCGGAGAAGGTTACGGCGTGTGAAATCCCCTCTTCGGCCGCGTACGACTTGAGCTTTTCGAGGAGTTTGCCTTCTCCGATTATCTCGTATTTTATCGTGAGCCCGGGGCTGCTCGCCGCGAGAATGCCGACTGCCTTTATCGCGTGTTCGAGACCCTTCTCCCTGACGAGACGGGCTATGGTTACGATCCTTATTTCGCCGCCGGGGCGCGGGGCCGGGGAGGCGGGATAGTTGAAACGCTCGATGTCTATTCCCACCGGATGATCGACGATTCGGGACGGCTCGAAGCCCATATGCTCGATCTGTCTCCGGTTGTATTTCGATATGGCGAGGAAGAGGTCGCCCTTTTCCCTGAGGGGGGCGTATATGTCGCCGCCCCGGCTCAGGCCGAGCCGTATGTCGTAGCCGTGGAAGGTTGTGACGAGTTTTGCGGTCGTGATGCCGAGCTCCTTCATTTCGGCGCCGATGTTGCCGTTCGGGCCGAACTGGCAGTGTATGATGTCGTAGTAATTTTGCCTGAAGAAAGGGACGGCGTGGAAGAGGAACGGGAGGCCGGGGATCCCCTTTTTTATCGCCCTGTAAATCTTTAGCAGCGAGGAGGGCCTTTTGAGGAGGCCGGGCGAGTGAAGAACGAGCGATTTCAGGCTGCCGAGGGGCTCTCCGGGGTTTCTCTCGGGGTAGTGAGTCCGCGAGAGGAGGCCGTATTTCGTTATGTCTCCGTGGAGCTTTTCGGTAAATCCCCTTTCGAGCGCGAATATGTCGACGTCGTGGCCGAGATCGATGAGGCCCGTTATCTGGTTCAGGATGAAGGTTTCCGAAAGTGCAGGGAATATACCCGCCAAGAAAGCGATCTTGAGCCTGTCGGGTGCGCCGAGCATTGTCTCTCTCCTCCGTGTGTGCGTGTCCAGGGGCGATGCGATGTCCCCGACCAGGCCGTCGTAGATTCCGGCCCTTTTCTCCCACGTGTGACTATCGATTATATACCTGATTCCGCGCCCCGGTCACAATCCGTCAAGCTGAAGCGCGCATCGCCCGTGAATCGGGACGCGCTGCGCGCAGGCACGGAGACGGAGAGCTCCGGGCGAGGCCCGGCTAACTCTTCTTACAGGCGATATCCGAGGGATTCCATTTTCGGCCCCGTGATTTCAGTGACCGCCGAGAGCTCTTCTTCCGTGAGGCCGGACCTGTATTTCCCTATCCCGGCGTCGGTTATCTCCGAGACCGCGCTTTCGGGAAAGAGCCCCGGGTCGACGCCCAGCCAGAGGCCCAGTCTTTCGAGCTCGGGCGCGGGCCGGGTTACGAGGTCCTCGTAACGGATTATATGAATTTTTTCCCTGTTCCGCTCCATGATCTCGATACTTTCCATCCATTTTAGAGCGACCTTTTCAGCTGTATCGAAATCCGCCGTCCAGCCCTGGCTCCGCCACCTGGTGCGCACCCTTTGAAGCGTCGAGCTCGTGACGTCCCTGGCGTCGCGGAAAATGACGAGACAGGAAAAGCCTTCCGCGCTTGCGAACCTGTCGAGCGAGAATATGTATTCGGGGGTTTTGTCTCCGACGACGCGGGCCCCGGGGAATGCGCCCGAGAGGGATTTCCCGATTGCGGGCGCGCTTATAACCGGCCCGCGTTTATATCGCAGCAGGTTGAGCAGGTAGCGGCAGGCGAATTTGTAGTTGGCTATCTGTATGCTGTAACTGTCGCCCGTCATGGCTTTCCCCCAGAGCCTTCCGAGAAGGACACGGCAGTGGGAGGTGAACGGATTGCCGAGGCCTTTGAAATACTTGAGCTCGTTCGTGACGGATATATGCGGATGGCTGTCGCAGATGTTTCTGAGGAGCGTCGTGCCGGAGCGCACGTGACCTGCGATGACGAGAACCTTTGCCTGTCTCTTCGTGTTATGCTCCGGGTTCATTCCTCTTCCGCTCCTAGACTATTCTAAGCCGGGTTCCCCCTTACTTCAATTGTCCGTTCGGCGCGCCCGGCTCTGGCGGTATAAGGCGGTGATGATAAGATATTTACCCCATGGCTTCGAGCGTGGCGGGAAGGATTATTTCGAACGGGCTTTTGCGGGACGAACTCTCCGGCGGGGGACGGCGCTGATGCTTAAGGGATTTTCCCCGAAGGCCTTTAAGAACTTCGCCCTCGTAACGCTCGCGAATTTCCTTTTTTTCTGCAATTTTTCCTCCTTTTTTCTCCTCCCGCTCTACATAAAGGAGCTCGGCGGGACCGAGGCGGACATAGGGTTTATCATGGGGACGTTCGGCGTTACCTCGCTCGGGGCGATCCCGTTCGTGGCGTTTCTCGTGGACAGGTACGGGCGGCGGCGTTTTCTCGTCATCGGCTACGCCCTCATGTTCGTGACCTCGCTCTCGTATCTCTTCGTCACGGACATATCGCCTCTGGTCTACGCGCTGAGGCTCGTGCAGGGGATATCGTTCGCGTTTTCGTTCACGGCGGCGGGGACGTTCGTCGCAGACTACATACCTCCCCGGAGGAGGGCCGAGGGGCTCGGCATATTCAGCGCGTTCACGATAGCGTCGTACGCCATAGGGCCGTCGCTCGGCGAGTTCCTCATAGACCTCGAAGGATTCAGGCTCTTTTTCCTTTCGGTCTCGTTCTTCAGCCTGGTGTCGCTCGCGCTGAGCCTGCTCGCGAGGGACGGGCGGTTCACGCGCTCGGGGGACCGGTTCGGCCTCGGATTTTTCAGGCTCGTCCTCTCGCGGGAGTATATGACCGTACTCTCGGCGAACGTCATACTGGCCGGGGGGCTCGGCGCGGTGCTGAACTTCGTCGCGGCGTATTTTACGTCGAAGGGCCTTAACGCCTATTACTTTTTTCTCACCTATACGATTACGGTCGTCGCGGTGAGGGTGATAGGCGGGCGGGTGTCGGACAGACTCGGGAGGATGACTATAGCCCTGCCGTCGATGATCGTGATGTCGTTCGCCCTGGCCGCGATGGCGTTCGTCCATTCGCCGCTTACGGCCGTCGCTATTTCGTTCCTCTTCAGCTTCGGGTACGGGTTCCTGTATCCGACGCTGAGCGCCCTCGTCATAGACAACGCGCGGGCCGACGAGAGGGGGAAGGCCATGGGGGCGTTTAACGCGAGCTACAGCATGGGCATAAACTTTCTTGCGTTTCCGCTCGGCGTGGCGGCGAGGGATTTCGGGTACGAGGGGATGTACGTTTCGGCGGCGGCTCTCGTTTTCGCGGGCTTTCTGCTGCTCGTTTTCACGCGGCCCGGGAGGGATTCTTGAAATAGGCCCCTTTTTTAATTAGTCTAGCGCTGGAATGAATATAAAAAACGGAGATACGGTACTTATTTACACCCCCGACAAGAAGACTTACCTGGTCACTGTCGAAGAGGGGAAGCGGATGAGCACTCACCTTGGGGAGCTCACCCTGGGGGACGCCATAGGGCTCGAATACGGGAGCGCGATATATTCGAACCTGAAGCATCCTTTCCTGGTCCTGGAGCCGACGCTAGAAGACCGCATGATGAAGGTGAAGCGGTTCACGCAGATAATCTACCCCAAGGACGCGGCGATAATCATAATGAAGACGGGCATAAAGCCGGGGATGCGCGTGATCGAGTGCGGCGCGGGGTCGGGCTCGCTCACGATCGCCCTCGCCAATGCCGTAGCGCCCGGGGGGAAGGTTTATACGTACGACAGGAGCGAGAGGTTCCTCGAAAACGCGAAGCGAAACGTCGAGGCCGCGGGGTACGGGGATATTGTAGAGTTCAAGCTGAGAGAAGCGGGCGACGGGTTCGACGAGACGGGCGTTGACGTGGTCGCGCTCGACCTTCCGTCGCCGTGGGACGGCATACCGGCCGCCGCGCGGGCGCTTCGCGGCGGGGGCCGGATAGCGAGCCTTTCGCCGACGTATAACCAGGTGGAAAAGGCGGCGGGTATCCTCGATTCGCACGGGTTCGTTTTCCTCCAGACCGTGGAGGTTTTAGTGAGGCACATTCGGGTCGCATACGGGAAGACGAGGCCCGAGGAGAGGATGGTCAGCCATACGGGATTCCTCACGTTCGGCAGGAAGGCGCTTGCGAAAATCGGGGACGCGGCGGAGGAATCGGGGGATACGGAGGAAGCCGGAGAGGAATCAGGGGACGAGCCCGGGGAGTAAGACGCCCGGCCTAAGGCTTTACTCTGTACGCATGGAGCGGAAAAGGTCAGGAGCGCGCCGGTTTTGAAACCCGAAAGAAAGATAGTTTTCATTCTCGTTTTTGTAGTTCTCGCCGCCGTTTTTCATTTCTACAACGAGCGGCAGGCGACTGGGCCCGACACCGGGACGGTGCGGGTTCTGGACGTCGTCGACGGCGACACGATAGTCGTGGACGACGGCATGAAGAGCAGGGTGAGGTACCTCGGGATAGACACGCCGGAGCTCGCGTGGCCGGATTCGCCCGGGGACCCGCTGGGGGCGGAGGCGAAGGAATTCAACAGGAAGCTCGTCGCGGGTAAGGATGTGAGGCTCGAATTCGACGAGGAGAAGTACGACGTTTACGGGAGGCTCCTCGCCTACGTTTACGCAGACGGCGTTTTCGTGAGCGGCGAGATGCTGAGGGCGGGGCTCGCGTCGCCGCTCGTCATAGAGCCCAACAGGAGGCACGAGGATTTACTTATGGAAGCGGCCGCCGAAGCAAGGCAGAAGCGAAAGGGCATATGGGGGGACCTCGATACGCTCGCGCCGCCCCCGGGGAACGGGGATTTCGTCGTCGATCCCGGCAAGGCGGAGCGGTACGAGGGAAAGCGCGTGGTCGTGCGCGGGAAGGTTACCGGCGCGAGGAAGTCTAGGAACGTCCTCGTCCTCGACGTCGAGGACGAGCTCGAGGTCGTCATATTCCCGGACGACTTCGGCAATTTCGAGTTTTTCGGCATCGATCCGGCAAAAGATTACGAGGGGAAGGAGATAGAGGTTACGGGCAGGGTGAGGGTGCGAAAGGGTAAGCCCAGCATCGTCGTCGCTCACCCGATGCTCGTAAGGAGCCCCGGATGAGCGTGGAAAGGATGCTCGAAGAGGGAGCCGCAGGGTTCGGCGTGAGCCTTTCGAGGGAGGACACGGGGAAGTTCGTCCGCTACCTCGAAATCCTGAAGGCGTGGAATCGGTGTATAAATCTCACCGCCCTTAAGGACGACGGAGAGATCGCGGTGAGCCATTTCCTGGATTCGCTCTCGGCGGCGAAGTTCGTACGCGGTGCGGGGAGCCTCCTCGACATAGGGTCGGGCGCGGGGTTCCCGGGGATACCTCTCAAGATCGCTATGCCGGAGCTCGACGTCACGCTCGTGGAATCCGTCCACAAGAAGACGGCGTTCATGAACGAGGTGATAAGGGAGCTCGGCCTTACCGGGATAAGGGCCGTGTGGGGGAGGGCGGAGGACGAATCGAACGGCGTTCCGCGCGGGGCGTTCCCGCGCGTGATCTCGCGGGCGGTGAGCGGTGTGAAGGAAGTCCTCGCCCTGAGCGAGCCATACCTCGGCCCGGGCGGGAGCATTATCCTCATGCGCGGGAGGAGGGGAGAGGAGGAGTGGGAGCAGGCCGGCGAGGGAGTGCACGCGCGGTACAGGCTCGTGGAGAAGATGCGCTTCACTTTACCCTACGGCGGGCAGACGCGGGTTATATTTGTCGTGGAGCCGGGGCCGCAGTAGCTGAAAAACCCTGAAAACCGTTTATTCCCCGCCGGACAAAACCGGATACTAGACAACCAGATAGCGCCATGCGAGCCCTGCCGCGGCGGAGAGGGCGAGGGTCGGTATCATGCCGAGCCGGAATAAGAATATGAGCACGAATGCCCCGGCGGCTATGGCGACTGACGCGGGATCGACCGTCTCCCACACGGGGACGTGGAGCGTCATGCCGAATGTGCGCATCTCGTTCACCTCGCCGAACATAGTGTGGATCGAGAACCAGACGGCGAGGTTGAGTATAACGCCCACGACGGCGGCCGTGATGGCCGATAGTGCGCTCCCGAGGGATTTATTGCCGCGGAGGTTTTCGATATAGGGCGCGCCGAGGAATATCCAGAGGAAGCAGGGGACGAACGTCACCCACGTCGTCACGACGGAGCCGATTATGCCGGCCGTCAGGGGGTCGAAGGGCCCCGGGTTCCTGTACGCCCCCATGAAACCGACGAACTGGACGACCTGTATCAGCGGGCCGGGCGTCGTCTCGGCCATGCCGAGGCCGTCGAGCATCTCGCCCGGATTGAGCCAGCCGTAGGTGCCGACGGCCTGCTGTGTGATGTAGGCGAGGACGGCGTAGGCCCCGCCGAAGGTGACGACGGCGACCTTGCTGAAGAATAGCCCTTCCTCGGCGAATATGCTGCCTCTACCCAGTACCGCGGCGATTATCGCTATCGGGCCGAGCCAGAGGAGGGACATTACGGCTATAAGCCTGACGGCGCGGCCGACGGTGGGGCGCGTGTGATTGGCGGCTGCGGCCGTGATGACGAACCCGTTCCCGTTCGCGTCTTCGGGCTCCTCCTCGTGTGCGGTGTTAAAGATTCCGTGCATGCCCATGCGTCCCCCTGCGAAGCCCATCGCGGCCGCGAAGAGGATTATGAGGGGGAAGGGGACGCCGAAGAGGAATATCGCGACGAATGCCGCCGCCGCGAGGAGGATCATGACGTTGTTTTTGAGCGTGCGCCCGCCTATGCGTATCACGGCCTCGACGACGACGGCCATGACCGCCGGTTTTATGCCGAAGAATATCGCCTCGACGATTGTCGATTGCCTGTACGAGGCGTAGAGCATGCTGAGGACGAGTATCGAGACGAAGCCGGGGAGGATGAACAGCACGCCCGCCGTGAGACCGCCCCTGGTTTTGTGGAGGAGCCAGCCGACGTAGGTCGCGAGCTGCTGGGCCTCGGGGCCGGGGAGGAGCATGCAGTAGTTGAGCGCGTGGAGGAAGCGGCTTTCGCTGAGCCAGCGTTTTTCCTCGACGAGGATCCGGTGCATGACGGCTATCTGCCCTGCCGGGCCGCCGAAGCTGAGGAGCGCTACCCTTACCCATACCCTGAGAGCTTCGCCGAACGGCACGGAGTGGAGTGCGTTTCCAGGCTCTTTATTTTTCCGCTCGCTCTCTTCGGGGCTCATATGGGTGTTCCCGGAGCTTATATGTTACTCCCGCCCCTCTCGAAATCAACGGCGGGGCCGGTTGGGAAAGGGCCGGTTCCTTAAAAACGTTAACGGTGTTAGAATTAGGCTTTGACACCTTTTCAGGAGGGTGCTCCATGGTGCTTTTCCTCGGCGAAGACGACGTGAAGCAGGTCCTGACCATGCCGGACGCCGTCCGCGTGCTGGAAGAGATGTTCAGGCAGGACGGTCTAGGGGGGACCATCAACAACCCGAGGCAGAGGGTGAGGACTCACTCGGCCATGCTGCACTTGCTCGCGGGGGCGCTGCCTTACCTGGGCGTCATGGGATACAAGGCGTATACCTCGTCGAGCGAAGGGGCAAAGTTCCGCGTTTTTCTCCACGACATCGAGACGGGAAGGCTGCTGGCGGTTATCGACGCCAACTACCTCGGCATGATGAGGACGGGGGCAACGACGGGCGTCGCGACGAAGTATATGGCGCGGGGGGATTCCTCGACGGTGGGCATATTCGGCCCGGGGTACCAGGCGAGGGGGCAGCTCATGGGCGTCGCCGCCGTGAGGGACGTGAAGCGCGTGTTCGTTTACGGGAGGAACGCCGAGCGGCGGAAGAGTTTTTCGCGGGAGATGGAGGAGACGCTCGGAGTGCCCGTTTCGCCGGTCGAAAATCCGCGCGAGGCCGTTTCGGGGGCGGACTGCATCGTAACCTCGACGACGGCGTTCGAGCCCGTGCTCCACGGGGCGTGGCTCGAAAAGGGCGTGCACGTGAACGCCATAGGGGGGAATTTCCTCTTCAAGCGCGAGATAGACGAGCGGGCCGCCATGAGCGCGCGCATAATCGCCGTCGAGTCGCGGGAGCAGTCGAGGATGGAAGCGGGCGAGCTTCTGCCGCTCGTCGAGAAGGGGAAGCTTCAGTGGCGAAATCTCGTCGAGCTCGGGGAGATAGTAGCCGGGAAGGCGGCCGGGAGGATATCGGGGGAGGACATAACGCTCTTCAAATCGGTCGGCGTCGCCGTCGAGGACCTGGCCGTCGCCGAGCACGCTTACAGGGCCGCGCTTTCTGCCGGGCTCGGGCGGAGTCTCGACATGCCGGCGAGGTAGTCTTCTTAATCGGACCGGGTTCAGTTATATTATCTCGCTTTTGAAAGCACTTACCGGAGATAGCGATAGATATGAAGACCATAGGGATCATAGGCGGGAGCGGCCTCTACGCGATAGAAGGGCTCTCGAACGTGGAGAGGGTGAGCGTCGATACGCCGTGGGGGAAGCCGTCTGACGAATTCACCGTCGGCGAGCTTTCGGGCGTGCGTCTCGCGTTCCTCCCCCGGCACGGGAAGGGGCATACGCTCTCACCCTCGGATATAAACTACAGGGCGAACATATACGCCATGAAGAAGCTGGGCGCGGAGTGGATCGTATCCGTGAGCGCCGTCGGGAGCATGAGGGAGGAGATAGAGCCGGGGCACATCGTCGTCCCTTCGCAGTTCTACGATCACACGAAATCGCGGCCGTCGACATTTTTCGAGGGCGGTATAGCGGCGCACGTATCCATGGCCGACCCTGTCTGCCCCGAGCTTTCGCGTATCCTTGCGGAAACGGCGAAAGGGGAGGGGGCCACGGTTCACACGGGGGCGACCTATATCTGCATGGAGGGGCCGCAGTTCTCGTCGCGCGCGGAGAGCGAGACGTACAGAAAATGGGGTGTGGACGTCATAGGAATGACGAACATGCCCGAGGCCAGGCTTGCGAGGGAGGCGGAGATTTGTTATGCTACGCTCGCCCTTTCGACGGACTACGACTGCTGGCACGAAGGGCACGGCGACGTCACGGTGGACGACATCATCGCGACCGTGAACCGGAACGTCGAGCTCGCGCGGAGGGTGGTCGCGAGCGTCGTGACGGCGATATCCGAAACAAGGGATTGTATCTGCTCGCGCTCGCTCGAGAACGCGATAATAACCTCCCCGGACGCAATTTCGCCCGAAGTCAGGGAGAGACTCGGAATAATCATAAAGAGGTACGTAAAATGAAGCTGCTCGTTGTAGGCTCGATGGCGCTCGACACCGTGGAGACGCCTTTCGGAAAAGAAGATAACGTTCTCGGAGGCTCGGCGTCGTATTTCTCGCTCGCGGCGAGCATGTTCACGGACGTCTGCATAGTGGCCGTCGTGGGGCAGGATTTCCCCGAGGAGCACCTGGAGCTCTTCAGGGCGAAGGGAATCAATCTCAAGGGTGTGACGAGGGAGAGCGGCGAGACGTTCAGGTGGGAGGGGAAGTACGGCTACGACCTCGGCGACCCGGAGACGCTCGGGACTTATCTGAACGTGTTCCAGGATTTCAATCCCGTCATCCCGGAAGAGTACAGCGAGACGGAGTTCGTTTTTCTCGCCAACATCGACCCCGAGCTTCAGCTGAGGGTTTTAAAGCAGGTGAAGAAACCGAGGCTCGTCGCATGCGACACGATGAACTACTGGATTGAGAACAAGCCCGGGGAGCTCCGCGAGGTCATAAAGCACGTCGATATTCTGATGCTGAACGATTCGGAGTCGAGGATACTCGCGAAGAAGGCCAGCATAACGCAGGCGGCGAGATACATTCTCGACCTCGGCCCGAAGGTGCTCATCGTGAAGCGGGGCGAGTACGGCGCGCTCATGTTCTCCAGGGACGGGATATTCTGGGCCCCGAGCTATCCGCTCGACGAGGTTATAGACCCGACGGGCGCGGGGGATTCGTTCGCCGGGGGGTTCATGGGCTACATCGCCGCCAATGAGGCCATCGACAACGCCGGGCTCAAGACGGCGGTCGTCTACGGGAGCGTGATCGCCTCATTCGCCGTCGAGGATTTCAGCGTAAAGAGGACCGCGCAGCTTAAAAAGGCGGAGATAGACAAGAGGTTCACGGCGTTCCTCCAGCTTTCGAGGCTCGACTGAGGCTCACGCGGCGGCCGGGCGCTGCGTGCGGCGCCAAGGGTTGAAAGTCGCAGACCCCTCTTGAATTCCCGTGCCTGTTCAGGC
The DNA here is from genome assembly GCA_035325995.1 of Thermodesulfobacteriota bacterium. Taxonomy (NCBI): domain Bacteria; kingdom Pseudomonadati; phylum Thermodesulfobacteriota; species Thermodesulfobacteriota bacterium. Next base: position 382,789 of record DAOKYU010000002.1, read on the forward strand.
TATGGTATATAACCTGCGGCGCTTATGAAAAAACTTTTTCTCCTCTTAACTATATTCACCGTGATTGCGGCTTCGTCCTGCGGGGGCGGGAACAAGAAGACCGAGACACCGGAGGACAACCAGGTGAATTTCGAGAGCCAGAAGGCGCTCGCCATAGCCTCCTTCAGGCGGGGGAACTTCAAACAGGCGCTCGACGAGATAGAGGCCGCCCGGAAGCTCAACGATCAGGACGCCGAGGTTTATCTCATAAAGGGCGCGATATATTTCAAGCTGAAGGATTATCCCCAGGCCGCGGACGGTTACAGAAAGGCGCTCGAAATAAATCCCTCCTATACCGCCGCGCGCTTTAACCTCTGCGGGCTTTACCTGGCCGAGAAAAAGTATCAGCAGGTGATTTCGGAATGCGAAGCCGTCGTGGCCGACCCGGCTTACGACGCCAGGGCCAACGCATACACGAACATCGGGATCGCGTATTTCAGCCTGGGCGACATGGTGAAGGCCAAGGACTATTACGACAAGGCGCTCCAGATAAATCCCTCGTTCGTGTACGCCAGGAACGAGACGGGGAAGCTTTACATGGCGACGGGAAGGTACGCGCAGGCCGCGACCGAGTTCGAGCTCGCCATAGCCGGTTATGACGCATACGAGGAGGCGCACTATAACCTCGCGCTCGCTTATCTGAAAATGAATAATACACCGGGGGCGTGCACGGAGTTCGCGAAGGTGGTCGAATTGTCGCCGTCGTCCGAGTTCGGGATAAATTCCACCCGGTATTTGAATACTGCCTGCAACTGAGGCGGGAGGACTAGACACCGAGCCGGGGCGTAATGGCTGTGTAAATAAAATCCCCCCTCGCTCCCCCCTTTTCCTAAGGGGGGATGAAAGCAAAGGCAAAGACTGGATTCCCAATCCGGCTTCGCCCATAGGCTTCGCCGCGGCAAGTAAAGGCGTTTGGGGATGACAAATATGTGGAGATTCCTCGCTCGGAATCGTTGTTCGAGGTAACAAAACTCTTGATGGATCGCTGGCGGAAGTGGATTCCCGATATCGGACTCCGCCTCGGACTTCGCCAAGGCTTCGACCGACAAGCAAGCATTCGGGAATGACAGAAATGTGGTGATTCCTCGCGCGCTCGGAATCGTGACGGATTAAAAGAAGATTGCCGCGGTCGCGCGGGGCGCTCCCTGGCAAAGACGGAAAAAGGAAGGATTTCTCACATTCGTTCGAAATGACAAAAGGGTGGAGATTCTTCGCAGGCTCGAAATCGTGGGGAATGACACACACGTATGCGTGTTTCTCGACGTAGCAGGTTAGGAAACTATAGGCACTGGTAGTGCGACAGGTGATATTGGCAAGAAGCTACCACTTCGATTGTTTACTGCCGGGGGGCTCCAGTGGCTGAAAGGGAAGTTCGGTGCTTAACTGGTAAATATGATGCAAGGGTTTTCTACTTTTGACTGACCAAAAGTAGCAAAAGTCACGGGCCGGGAAAAATTCTGCTAAAAATCATCGTTCCTTCGCTAAATCCTCCACCGGCCCACAGCCCCACATCGGATTCTTAACGCTCATCCACTCGATGTCTTCGGCGGGGCAAGTCAGGTGATTAAATAGAACGGACGACCGAGCGTTGCTATGAATTTCAAATTCTGCTACGGCGAATTCCAGCACGCGTGGCGTGCGCGAATTTTGACGGCCCGGGAATGTATTGCTGCGCCGTTTACACGGCTTGCAATATTAAGGGATTTTCAGCGTAGCGCAGGAGTTGCTAAAACCATCTGAAGCGCGGCGGGTGGCGGCAGTGGTACGCTGCTGCTTCGAGCTCCAGCGGGCGTCATTTTCCTTTTTTATCGAGCCCGGTTTTTATCTTCCGGGCTATCGAAGAAGTGGAGAGGCCTGGGGTGAGGGGGATTATTTTCACCTCGCCGCCCGCCTCTTCGACTATTTCCTTTCCGACGACCTCGCCGGGTTTGTAATCTCCGCCCTTCACCAGCACGTCGGGGCAGAGCTCTTTTATGAGCCGAAGAGGCGTGTCCTCGCCGAAGACGGTGACGTAATCGACGCAGCCGAGCGAGGAGAGGAGCGCGGCGCGGCCGCTCTCGGATACGTATGGACGCCCCTCGCCCTTCAGCCTCGCGACCGAGTCGTCGCTGTTTATGGCGACGACGAGGACGTCGCCGAGCCTGCGGGCGTCGTTCAGCAGGCGGAGGTGCCCCGCGTGGAAGAGGTCGAAGCAGCCGTTTGTGAAAACGATCTTCCTGCCGCGCGCCCGCAGGCCGGAGAGTATCTTCGCGAGCTCTTTACGGCCTTTCAGGCGTGACGAGTCTTCCTCGCCTGCCGCGCCGAAGTGGGAGCGGAGCTCGCCGGGGGTGACGTATGCGGCCCCGCTCTTGCCGACGGTGATTCCCGCTGCGGCGTTCGCCGCCGTGACGGACGCGTGGAGGTCGCCCGTGGAGACGTAGGCGAGGGTGAATACGCTCACCGCCGTGTCGCCGGCCCCGGTTACGTCGAACACCTCCCTCGCGAGCGACGGCACGGAGCCGTGCTCGCCGTCGGAGGAGAAGTAGCTCATTCCCTTCCCGCCCATCGTTATGACGGCGACGTGCGCCCCCGTAATATCGAGGAGCCTCCCGGCTGCCTTCTTCAATGAGGCTTCGTCACCGATCTTTATTCCCGTCGCCGATTCGGCCTCGGAGAGGTTGGGGGTTATGGCGTCTACGCCGAGGTATTTCGAGAAGTCGAGGCCCTTCGGGTCGGCGGAGACGAATATCCCGGCCTTGTCCGCGAGTTTCAGTATCCCTTTGACGAGGCCCTCCGTCACCGTTCCCTTGTCGTAGTCGGAGATTATTACGGCGTGGGGCTTCCATTTCGAGATGGTTTTCTTTATTGAAGCGGCGAGCTGCTTTTCTATCTTCTTCGGAAGGGGCGAGGATGTCTCCCTGTCCATCCGGGCTATCTGGGATGTGCCGGAGATGAGCCTCGTTTTCGTCGTCGTCGGTCTGTCAGTGATTGTGATTATCGAGGCTGTACCTGCGCCGTTCGCCCCTAACTCGCGGACGAGCTCTGCGCCTTCGGGGTCTTTGCCCACGGCGCCGGCGATCTCGACGCGCGCACCGAGGACGAGGAGGTTGAGGGCGACGTTTCCGGCCCCGCCGGGGGAGGACGTCTCCTCCCTTACCTTCAAAACGGGAACCGGCGCTTCGGGGGATATCCTTTCGGCCGTTCCCCTGACGTAGCGGTCGAGCATGAGGTCCCCCGCTACGAGAATGCGTTTCCCCGCGATCTTCTCAAGAATCTCGTTTATCGGCATCGGATTAGGGCCGCCTCGTCCGCGCGTCGCCTTGCCGCACGGACGCTCTAATTATAATGGCGGCGGAAGTGCCTGTAAATTAAGAATAGTTTACGGCAGGTAACTGTCAGATATAATTGTTAGAATGATAGACATACACTGCCACTTCCTTCCGAACATAGACGACGGCTCGAAAAGCTGGGAGGAAACCATGGAGATGGCGAGGATGGCCGTTTCGGACGGCGTCGAGGGCGCCGTCATGACCCCTCACTGGATACAGGGTACGACGTGGCAGCCCGCCCCGGGGACCGTAGTCTCTCTCGTCGCCGAGATGAACGAGAGGCTCCGCGCCGAGGGGATAGATTTCACGGCCTATCCGGGCATGGAGATAGGGATAATCCCCGACCTCCCGCGCGTAATATCGGACGGACAGGTACTCCCTCTCGCCGAGGGGGATTTCGTTTTGATAGAGATACCGTTTTACTCGCTGCCGATGGGGCTGGAAGATGTTATATTCGGCATCGAGACGCGGGGGAAGAAGGCCGTGCTGGCGCACCCCGAAAGAAACAGGGAGTTTCAGGGCTCGCCGAAGAGGATACTCGATTTCGTGAACTCGGGGGCCCTGGTCCAGATAACAGCGGGGAGCCTTACGGGCGGCTTCGGAGATTCGGCGAAGAAGTGCTCCATCGAGCTTGCGAAGCTGGGCGCCGTGCATTTCGTCGCTTCGGACGCCCATTCGACGCGGCACAGGAATCCCGTCGTCTCTGACGGACTATCGGTCCTTAGAAAGGTGGTCGGAGAGGAGGGCGTCGATACCGTGATCGCAAATACCTACGAGATTCTGAGGGGTTGTCCCGGGTACAAGGAGGCTGTGACCGGAAAGTCGTAGGGGGCCGTTATTTCCTGCCCTGTGAGTGCTGGACGTATTTCAGCCTGAGGTTGTAGAGTATGTCGTCGAGGAGCTTGTCCTCGCCCTCGTCGAGGTTCCCAACCGTTTTTTCCTTTAGAAGCTCCAGGATGTCTATGGTGTGCTTCGCGGCGGATATATCGACGTGCCTTTCCCTGAGATGTGGATCGGGGATTTCGCCCATGTGAATGAGCGAAGAGGCGTTAAGCGACAGTATGAACGCCGAGAAGTCCATGGTGAACTCTCCGGGGGACTGCTTTTTATTATCTTCGTTAGCCATTTCTCCGTCAGCTCCTTTTATGGTGTTTTCAGGCCGGGGCACATGTGCGCCGCGCCCGTTTATCTCATATATCTCTCGAATCCCGTCCGCGGGTTATAGGGCCGGGCCTTTTCGAGCTCTTCGAATTTCGCTTTTTCTTCTTCGGTTATCTTGTCGGGCATGACGAGCTTTATCTCGATGTACTGGTCGCCCCTGGCCTTTGTCTTGAGGTTGGTGACGCCCTTGCCCTTGAGCCTGAGTCTGGCGCCGTTCTGCACCCCGGCCGGGAGCGTGAGCTCGGCCGTGCCGTCGATCGTCGGGACCTCGATCTTCTTCCCGAGGGCGGCTTCGTATATGGAGACGGGGACTTCGAGGTGGATGTCGTCGCCCTTGCGTCTGAAGATTGGATGCGGCCTTACCTTGATCCTGAGGTAGAGGTCGCCCTTGGCGCCGCCCGATGCCTCGCCCTTGCCCTTTACGCGTATACGCGAGCCGTTATCGACGCCGGCGGGTATCTTGACGGTGATCTGCTCCATATCGGCGCCGCGGCTGATGGAAAGGTCCCTGATGCCGCCTTTTATCGCGGTGTCGAAATCCACCTCGAGCTGGTGCTCGATGTCCCTTGCGTGGGCGGTTCTTTCACGGGCGCTGTTGAAGAGGTCGCGGAAGCCCTCGGTCCTCGATCTTCCCTGCCTCGCCTCGCCGCCCGAGAATCCGAAAATGTCCTTGAATATCTCTTCGAAGCCGGGGAAGTCGTCGCCGCTGTAGGTGTACTCGTACTGACGGCCGCCGCCCGGGGCTCCCCCGCCGGCGTCGCCCGCGCGCCGCCAGGTAGTCCGTCCGCCGGGCCTGAACTCGGCGCTGCCGAACATGTCGTACGCCTTACGCTTCTCCTCGTTGGACAGGACTTCGTTGGCTTCCTGGACTTCCTTGAACTTTTCTTCGTATTCCTTGTTCCCGGGGTTGAGGTCCGGATGGTACTTCCTTGCAAGCGCCCTGTAGGCCTTCTTTATCTCTTCCTTCGTGGCGTTTTTGGATACGCCGAGGATGCTGTAGTAGTCTTTGGTAGTCGTCGCCATATTCTTTCAGAGGCTATCCTGTCCCTGCCCCGGCGAAGGTCAGGGACAGAATAGCCATAAACTCAGTTAACGTCAATTTTGATCTGCCTGGGCCTGGCCTCTTCTTTCTTCGGTATATGAAGCTCGAGTGACCCGTCCTTGTAAGACGCCTTGATCTCGTCGGGTTCGGCGTTATTCGGAAGGACGAAGCTCCTGACGAACTTGCCGTAGGACCTCTCGATGCGGATGTAGTTTTCCTTGGGGGTCTTTTCCTCGAACTTCTTCTCGCCCTTGATGGTGAGCGTGCCGTCCTTGAGGTCTACTTCTATGTCCTCTTTCTTCACTCCGGGGAGGTCGGCCGTAACCGTGTAGCCGTCCCCGGTTTCGTGGATGTCCACTGCCGGCGCCCACGCCCCTTTAGCCATTTCCTCCCCTTCGGATACCCTGCCGAGCGTATCGTCGAAAAGCCTGTTGATGCGCTCCTGAAGGGAACCGAAATCTCTCAAGGGATCGAAAGTCCTTAGATATCTCATGATAATTCCCTCCTTGTGGATGATTTTATACTCATAAAATAATCATCCGAAGGGCTTCGTCAAGCCGGTCCGGGGGGCGCCCGGCGGGGAGCGCCGCCGCTATTTCCCGGAGCTTTCGACCGCTTCGAGGACTATGTCGGCCAGGGCGTCGAACGCCTTTCCGGCCGCCGTGCCGGGATCGGATTCGACTATCGGAACGCCGGAGTCGCCGCCCTTTCGTATACGCGGGTCGAGGGGTATTTCGCCGAGGAAAGGCACCTCGAATTTCTCGGCCATGCGCCTGCCGCCGCCGCGCCCGAATATGTCCACGGGCTCTGTGCCGGGGACGTCGAGGTAGCTCATGTTCTCGACTATGCCGATTATCGGGACGTTCAGCTTCCGGAACATGTTGACCCCGCGCTTTACGTCGACGAGAGCGACGTCCTGGGGCGTCGTGACGATGAGGCCGCCGGTGAGGGGGGCCGTCTGGACTATGGAGAGCTGGGCGTCGCCCGTCCCCGGGGGGAGGTCGATGACCAGGTATTCGGTGTCGCCCCATTCGACGTCTTCGATGAACTGCTTTATCGCGCCGTGCACCATGGGGCCGCGCCAGATGACGGTTTCGTCGTCGCTTATGAGAAACCCTATGGACATGAGCTTGAGGCCGTGTTTTTCGAGCGGGATGATTTTGTTTTCTTCGGTGGCGTGCGGCCTGTCGGTGATTCCGAGCATTATCGGGAGGCTGGGGCCCCATATGTCGGCGTCCATGAGGCCGACGTTCTTCCGCTTCTTCGCGATGGCAACGGCGAGGTTAACGGCGACCGTCGATTTGCCGACGCCGCCCTTGCCGCTGGCGACGGCGATGTAGTATTTCACCTTGGGAAGCTTCGACTGGGCTTCGGCCCGGGCAGGCCCCTGGCCGGGGGCGGGCCTGGGCTCGCGGGCAGCGATGCGTATGCTGACGTCGCCCACGCCCGGGGTTTCGAGAATCCTGTTCCTGACGGATTCCGTTATCTCCGATTCGAGCTTGCTGTCGGGTTTGGGGAGGACGAGGGATATTTCGACGCTGCTGCCCTCCACCTTGATGTTCTTTACGATGCCGAAGGATACGATGTCTCTTGTGAATCCGGGGTACTTGACTGTCTTGAGCACACTCCGGATTCCGTCGGGGCTAAGCTCCATTAAACTGTTCCACACTCCTTATATGAGATTTGTGCGATCTGTCAGGCGATTCCGAGCTTCTGTTTCGCTTCGTCGGACATCATGTCGGGGTTCCAGGGCGGATCCCAGACGACTTCGACGAGGACGTTGTTGGCTCCGAGGTCTTTTACGGCCTGCTCGGCCTGGCTCGCTATCATTGCCCCCATGCCGCAGCCGGGCGTCGTGAGGGACATCTTGATGTTGACGTTGTTGCCGGAGGAAATCTGGACGTCGTAAATGAGCCCGAGGTCTACTATGCTGACGGGTATCTCGGGGTCGTAGACGTTCATGAGGGACTGGTAGACCTCTTCTTCGGTGATTTCCGACTTGACCGGCCTGTCCTTTTCTATCTTCTTGAAGCTGACGCCCTGATCGGGCTCGTCCTTTTTAATGCCGATGATCTTTTTCATTCCCATGGTGTTTCTCCTTGCCCGGGCCGGCGGTCCATTGCCGGAAGGGCGGGCGGACGGTGTCCACGCCTGTTTATTATACCAAATGGAGGATGGACGCGGTAACCCGGGCTTTTGCCGAGCCATTCAGGCCGGCGCGGGGCTCGCGATCCCGTGGAAACCGCCCCGGCAGGCGTTTGCCTTACCAGGGAGCGGCCGTGAAAAGCTTAATCTTCGAGATTGGACCTCAGCATCCACGCCATCTTTTCGTGCTTTTCCATGAGCCCCGTGAGGAAGTCGCTCGTGCCCATGTCCTTGTGCTTCTCGGCGGCCTTTTCGAGATCGACGCGGAGCTTCCGGATGATGGCCTCGTGGTCGGAGAGGAGGGACCTTAGCATGTGCTTGGAGTCCGCACCCTTGGTGGTGTCCTCTTCGAGGGACTTCTCGTCGAGCATCTCCTGGAGGGAGCCGAGGGCGTGAACGCCTATGGACCTGCCCCTTTCGGCGACGTCGTCGATGATGTCCTGGAGCTCTTCGTACTGGCCTTCGAAAAACTTGTGAAGGTCGTTGAACTGGGGGCCTACTACGTTCCAGTGGTAGCCCCTCGTTTTCGTGTAGAGCACGTATTCGTCAGCTAGGACCCTGTTTAAAATCTTCCCGACCTGGTCTCTGTTCTTGTCGTCAATTCCGATGTTCGTCATGATCGATTTAACCTCCTTATTGAGTGATTTTCATTAATTATATAGCAAGAATAATGGTAGCTGATTGTGAGCTATTATCAAGTGGTAATTATTCTCATCTAAGTAATTTTCGCATTTACATTTAAAAATCGCGCTGGTAAACTATTTATTCATGAGAAGGACACACATGGGAAGAGCCAAAAGGCTCGAAATGTTGATGGATATGTCGAAGGAAAGGGGGCTAAAGCTGACGCCCCAGAGGATGGCCATATTCAACATACTGGCCGCCGCGGATCAGCACCTGACCGTGGACGACATATATAAGCAGGCTAGCGCGGAGCATCCGATGCTGTCGCCGGCGACAGTCTACAGGAACATGGAGCAGCTTGTGGAGGCGGGGCTCCTTACGCATTTAGACCTCGGCGGGCCGTCGATGAGGTACGACACGAATCTAGAGGAGCACCACCACTTCGTCTGCGACAAGTGCGGGAAGGTGACGGACATATACCTTAAGGGGTTCGATTACGAGGTCGACCCGGAGAAGTCGAGCCTGGATAATGTTCGCGTGGACTCGGGGAGGCTGTATTTGCATGGGGTTTGCGGGGAGTGCGGGTGAGGGGGGAGCAATTAATATTTCTTTCCTATCGCATTATCCGTCCTTTGTATTGTAAAATGATTAACTGAAATGGAGTATTCTTCTACACTTCCATTATTTCAGGCTCAAAACCAAAACACTGATTCGCTCAATGAAGCTATACAATTGATGTCCGAGTCGGGTGTCGAAGATCGCGGAGCCATCTATACGCGGAAAGAAGTGGTTGATTTTCTCCTTGACCTAATTGAGTACGTACAGAATAAACCTCTCTATAAATTTGGCTTGCTGGAACCCTCTTTTGGAGAGGGCGATTTCTTAATTCCCGCAATAGAGAGGTTGATTAAGTCGTACAAAATGCATCATGAGGCCGGGAAATATACTCTCTTGAAGGATGCTGTAAGGGGTGTCGAATTAAACAAAGTTTCTTTTGAAAGAGCCAAGAAAAAAATTTTAAATTTGCTTCGGAATGATTTTGATGAGGAACAAAGCAGGGATATAGTAGATTCATGGCTAATTTGCGGAGATTATCTGCTACAATCGTTCAATCTCAAATTCGATTTTGTAGTAGGAAACCCACCCTATATACGTCAAGAAACGATACCGGAAGTATTGTTGAAGGAATATAAAAAACGTTATACCACAATTTATGACCGTGCTGATATTTATATTCCTTTTATAGAAAAATCGTTGTTGCATCTTTCCCGTAAAGGCACTCTTGGATTTATTTGCTCTGATAGATGGATGAAAAATCGATATGGGAGCTCCTTAAGAAAGATGATAGCTGATCGTTTTCATCTAAAAATATATGTTGACATGGTGAATACACCTGCTTTCCATACTGAAGTAGATGCCTACCCTGCAATAACTGTAATAGTTAATGGAAAAGGAAGCAAAACTAAAATTTATCATAGGCCTGAAATTGACAGCTCAAAATTGAAGCTATTAGCTAAAACTCTTCTTTCAGATGAAGAAGAGGGTGGTGATGACGTAATAAGATCTATGGCCAATGTTGCATCAGGTTCCCAACCATGGCTGGTCCAATCCGCCGAGTATTTATCCTTGATACGACGTTTGGAGGAAGGGTTCCCGGATTTGGAAAAGTCTGGTTGCCGGGTCGGTATCGGGGTTGCTACAGGGCTTGATAAAGTATTTATAAATTCATACGATGAGATGGATGTTGAGGCCGACAGGAAACTGGCTTTGGTAACAACCAAGGATATCCGTAATGAGGCTATAGAATGGCACGGATTGGGTGTTATTAATACCTTTGCTGATAACGGTGGTCTGGTTGACTTGGAAAACTATCCCAAGCTGAAAAAATACCTGGAGAGCAGAAAAGAGCTGATTCTGAAAAGGCACATTGCCAGGAGATCGCCGGAAAAATGGTACCGGACCATAGATCGGATTTATCCCCATTTAGCCGGGATTCCTAAACTTTTGATTCCTGATATAAAGGGAACTCTTCATATCATTTATGAATCTGGCAAATTCTACCCGCACCATAATTTGTATTACATTTTATCTCATGAATGGAATTTAAAGGTACTTCGCACAGTATTACTATCCGGGATTGCTCAAATGTTTGTTTCGGCATACTCAACTCGTATGCGAGGTGACTATCTACGCTATCAAGCCCAGCATCTCCGTCGTATTCGATTACCTAAATGGTCTGAAATTTCCTCAGATTCCAGAAATAGGCTTATAGTAGCTGCTGAAAACGGTAATATTGACCGATGTGAGGATTTGATTTTTGGTCTTTATGGTTTGTCGGATAGTGAGATATCCTTTGTGAAGAAATTTAAGTCCTAAAGATTATAGAAGCCTTATGAGCATCGATCTTGCAGATTATGAGAAAAATGCGTCTGAAGCTGTTCAGGCTTTTTGGGGGAATAGGGAAAAAGCGAAACAGAAACAGATAGAGTCTGGGAAATCGGATCAAGGTGAACGCGCCAGTGTGACAGCCGGCAACAATATGAATGGATTCATTGTTTTAATGTTGCACTTAGTTAAGGCGAATGGGCTCGTAAATGCAGAAGTATATTATAAGCGGGGTGTTGTGACTTTGCCCGGGTTTTTTCGCCCGACGAAATTATGGGATATGGTGGTTATACACAAAGGCCAGCTTGTAGCTGCTCTTGAATTTAAAAGCCAAGTTGGTTCATTTGGCAAAAATTTCAACAATCGTGCTGAAGAAGCCATTGGTTCGGCCCATGATTTCTGGACTGCATACAGGGAGGGAGCCTTTGGTCGCGAAGCTCCGAGGCCATTTCTCGGGTGGTTAATTATGCTCGAAGATTCAATAGAATCGCGAGTCCCTGTTGGTGGAAATGTCTCTCTACGCTTTCCGATGTTCCCGGAATTCAAAGGAGCATCAATAGCTGATCGCTATGATATTCTTTGCCGCAAGCTAATCCAGGAACAGCTATATACCGCAACTGCCTTCATTCGTTCTCCGAAAACTGCAATGGATACCGGTTATTACGAAGAATTAAGCGATCTGACAAGCTTAAGGGCTTTTGTTACAAGCTTTGCCGGTCACATTGCGGCGACCGCTGCACGAACTTTATGAAAAAGATATGTTTTGGAAATGTGACAAATGAGGTTAGTGAATGGCAGTTGGAGCATATCCGTAAAGGGGTAGAGGCGGCTCGCGGTGGTGAGTTTGCGACGGACGCCGAGGTTGAAGAGTTTTTTCGAAGGTATGGCAACACATTTTCGGATGGGGCTGATTCTTAGTACAGACGGCTCCTGACAGTTTATGAATTCCTCTCTTTGAAGTCCGAAACGCTGGATTTCTTCCTGCATCGAAACTTCTATAAATTCTGTTCTTGATATTTCCTGTATGCGATTACAACATAGTGTAATTCGGTAAATCTATAATTATGGGGGGGGGAGGGTTATGGTGGAAGGAGGGGTTAATGTAGCCGGTACGGGGGATGAGGGGGCGGTGGCGGCGGCTTTGACGATTGCGTTCGCGGGGGACCCGATGACGAGGTGGTCGTGGGAGACGCCGGAGGCGTACCTGAGCGCGTTTCCGCGTTTCGCGCGGGCGTTCGGGGGGCGGGCTCTCGGCCTCGGAACTACCCACTACACTGACGGCTTCTCTGGCGCGGCTGTCTGGTACGCACCCGGCGAGGGGCCGGACGAGGACGCGCTCATGGGCGTGATAGAGGAAACGATTTCCGAAGCGCGGCGTCCTTCCGTTTTCGCCATACTGGAGCAGATGGGGAATTTCCATCCCGAGGAGCCGCACTGGTATCTCCCGCTTATAGGCGTCGATCCGAGATTCCAGGGCAGGGGCGTGGGCTCGATATTGATGAAACACGTCCTCGAAATATGCGACCGGGGCGGCGTGGCGGCGTATCTCGAATCGTCCAACCCGAGGAATATTCCTTTCTACGAGCGGCACGGGTTCGCTATACTTGGAAAGATACAGCACGACGATTCGCCCGTTGTGGCGCCGATGCTGAGGAAGCCGCGAAAGGGAGGTTAGCGTAATCGGCGTCGGATTCGGTACGCAATCCGCCGGATGCAGTGAATCAGCGCCGCCGTTACCGTCTACACGGCTTCAGGCCGAATAGACGTGCTCCTCCGGACTGGCGTCTTACGCCGCTCTGCCGGGGGAACCGCGAATAGCCCGGGCTATCGTGCGTTCCTCGGCCTAACCCGAATGACGCGTGAGGAAATCGAGCGTCTTTCTGTTGAACTCGTCCGTGCTCTCGTAGAGGGCGGCGTGGGCGCAGTTCTCGAAAACGAGGAGCTCCGAATTCCTGATTCCGCTCGTCATCCTGTCGGCGAAGCGCGTGGACGTGACCATGTCGTACTCGCCGAAGGTTATCAGCGTCGGGGCGGTTATATTCCCGAGGACGGACTCGCAGTCGTGTGCGAGCACCGCGTCGGACTGTCTTAAGAACGCCTCGACGGGCTGAGCGGGCCTGCCCCTGACGAAATCCGAAAGCGCCTGTACGTAATCGGGCTTTGTAGCGTAGAGTCCCGGTGTGAAGCACCACGGGAATATCCCTAAAATGACAGCCTCGGCGACGTTTCCGAGCGCCTGCGCCGTGACGCGCCAGCCCTCGACCACGACTTTCAGGAACGGGTCGGACTTAGTCCATCCGCTGTGGGACGAGAGCGACTTCACCTTGCGCGGGTATTTGGCCGCGAGACAGAGCGCCGTCGCCGCTCCGAGGGATACGCCCATAAGGTAACCCCCACCTTAATCCTCCCCCTTTGTAAAGGGGGAGGGAAAGATTGTTGATGGATTGCTTGCGGAAGTGGATTCCCGATGTATAGGCAAGTTTCGAACGGTACCAGATTAACATAGGTGCTATGAATCAGTGGCGTCCGATTCCTCGCTCGCTCGAAATCGTTGGGAATGACAGGATAATTAATTGAATCCCCTCACCCCTGCCCCTGCTTTGGTTTATGTTTGTTTCGAGCAGTACCGGATGAACTCTGGTGCAGTTGGCCGAGGGCGTCCGAATGCTCGCTTGCTCGCATTCGTTCCCCGGAGGAAAGAGGGTATAACGGACGCGCGGGAGATTGTAAAAAGTCTCGCCCCGTGCTACGTCGGGTGCCAGCGGACGCCGTCCTCTATCCTATGAAACTGTACGGCAGTCTACGGAGATGGACGCTCTATGGCTGATTACAAGGTCATGGTCACGGCCACCGGTCGCCAACACTCACAACGTGCTTGAAACATCCATACCCTCAAGTATATTTAAACCCCGTATTCGACTTCTGGGCCTTCAGCTAAGGTATCAACCATAAATGGAATCAATATTTAGCGGGAACCTGTCACTCATATTGTTCTTCCCCCTGGTAGGCATCCCCCTGGTTTTGCTGCTTTCGTACGCCGGCAAGGACCAGGAGAAGATGAAGATCGGGGCGCTCGTCGTCGCGGTAATCGAGTTCCTCATTTCGATCCCGCTTTTCACCAATTTCGAGCTCGGGTTCGCCGGGATGCAGTTCGAGACGAAGATTCCGTGGCTTACGGGGCTCGGGGTGAGCTATCACGTAGGCATAGACGGCATAAGCATACTCCTGGTCATGCTGACGACGTTCCTGATGCCTATAACGCTGCTCAGCACCTGGAATTCGATACACAAGGGCATGAGGGAGTTCCTCGTGCTTATGCTTTTTCTCGAAACTGCCCTTTTGGGGACGTTCGTCGCCCTCGATATGATCCTTTTCTTCGTGTTCTGGGAGGCGGTCCTCATACCGATGTATTTTATCATCGGCATATGGGGGACGGACAGGCGCATTTACGCCGCGCTCAAGTTCTTCCTTTACACGGCGTTCGGAAGCGCGCTGATGCTCATTGCTATCTTTTACCTCTATTACCTTCACATACAGCAGTTCGGCTTCCCGTCGATGGACGCGCTCGACTTTTACAAGCTCAAAATACCGTTCAGCGGCATACTCAGCCCGCAGGGGCTGGCGTTCTTCGCCTTCTGCCTCGCCTTCGCGATAAAGGTGCCGATGTTCCCCGTGCATACGTGGCTGCCCGACGCGCACGTCGAGGCCCCGACCGCGGGCAGCGTGATCCTGGCCGGTATCCTGCTGAAGATGGGTACGTACGGCTTCGTACGTTTCCTGATGCCGTTCTTCCCGGACGCCGTCGAAGCGTATCTGCCGGTGCTGATAGTGCTCGCGCTTATAGGGATCATCTACGGCGCGATGGTAGCCTTCGCGCAGAAGGACTTGAAGAAATTAGTCGCCTATTCGAGCGTGAGCCACCTCGGCGTCGTGATGCTCGGTGTGTTCGTCCTTAACATGCAGGGCATGCAGGGCGGCATATACCAGATGGTGAACCACGGTATTTCGACGGGAGCGCTCTTTATCCTGGTCGGGATGCTGTACGACAGGCGGCACACGAAGAAGATCGCCGAGTTCGGCGGCCTGGCGAAGGTGATGCCGCTCTTCGCGGCGTTCTTCCTGATTGCGACGCTGTCGTCTATAGGGCTCCCGCTCCTGAACGGTTTTGTCGGGGAGTTTCTCGTTCTCCTGGGCGCGTTCGAGTATAACTACAAGTACGCGGCCATAGGCACGACCGGCATAATCCTGGGCGCGGTTTACATGCTGTGGGCGTATCAGAAGGTGCTGCTCGGCCCGCTCGAAAACCCGGAGAACAAGAACCTCAAGGACGCGAGCGCGAGGGAGATAATCGTTCTTATCCCGTTAGCCGTCATGATGTTCGTGATGGGTATTTATCCCAAGCCCTTCCTCGAAAGGATGGAGCCTTCTGTCGAGGCGCTGCTGAGGGCGAAGTATCCGAATAGCGCCGTCGTCATACACCAAGACGAGCGCCCGCCCTCGGATCTACCTTATCAAGTATCTCACGAATAATATCTTCGGGCTTTATTCCCTCGGCCTCGGCCCTGAAGTTGAGGACTATCCTGTGTTTAAGGACCGGACCGGCTATGGCGTCCACGTCTTCGGTGGAGGGTGTGAACCTCCCGTCGAGGACGGCGCGGGTTTTGCTGCCGAGTATGAGGTATTGGGAGGCCCTGGGCCCGACGCCCCACGAAACCCCCTGCCTTACGGCTTCGGGGGTGTTCGGGTCTTCGGGGCGGGTAGCCCTCGCGACCCGTACGGCGTAGGCCGCGACGTGGTCCGGGACGGGGACCCTGTGTATGAGCTCCTGGTATTCGAGGATCTTGTTCGAGTCGAGTATCTTCGAGAGAACGGGATTATACGTGCCCGTGGTCGTCTGGACTATCTTCACCTCTTCTTCGTAGGACGGATAGGTGACGTCTATCTGGAACATGAACCTGTCGAGCTCTGCCTCGGGCAGCGGATAGGTGCCTTCCTGCTCTATCGGGTTCTGCGTCGCGAAGACGAGGAACGGCGAGGCTATGGGATACGTCTCACCGCCGACCGTAACGCGTTTTTCCTGCATCGCCTGAAGGAGCGCGGCCTGCGTTTTCGGGGACGCCCTGTTTATCTCGTCGGCGAGGAGGATGTTGCAGAATATCGGGCCGTGGATAAACCTGAAAAACCGTTTGTCGGATATCTGGTCCCTTTCGAGGACTTCCGAGCCGGTGATGTCGGAGGGCATGAGGTCGGGCGTGAACTGAACGCGGTTGAACTTCAGGCTGAGGACGTCGGAGAGGGTGCTCACGAGCAGGGTTTTCGCGAGTCCGGGGACGCCGACGAAGAGGGAGTGCCCGGAGGACATGAGCGAGATCAAGAGGAGGTCTACCACCTTTTCCTGCCCGACTATGACCTTGCCTATCTCGTTTACTATCTCGCCGCGTACGCGGGCTATCTCATTTACAGTTCCGGCGTCGTTTGTGTGTAATTCTTCGTTCATTTCTTCTGCTCCTGGTATCCGAGTATTGTAAGCATCCTGCCGTATTTTCCGGCCTCTTCCTTCCGTCCCTCGGCTTCGTATATGGTCTTGAGCGCCGAGTGAACGTGCGGGTCGAACGGGTTCACGTAGAGGGCCGCCGTGAACGATTCCTCGGCGCGGGCCGTGTTGCCCTTGGCGAGGAATATGCGGCCTAGGACGAGGTTTACGTCTATCTCGTCGGGGTAGAGCTCGGAAAGGGGCTCCATCGCGGCGAGGGCCTTGTCCTGCTCGCCCCGGCGGCTCAGGGCCGTGGCCATGCGCGTCGATATGACGAGCGAGCCGGGGTCGAACGTGAGGGCCTTGTCATATTCGTACACTGCCGCTTTCAGCCTCCCTCTTTCGCCGAGAAGGTCGCCGAGGCGGGTGTGGTTGCGCGCCTTCCTGTCGTCGATGTCGACGAGGTCTTCGCTGCCGTCGGGCTCTTCCTCGCCGTCCTTCATTATTCTGACGCCTTTTACCTGGAGGCCGGGGAGCTTCTCGCGGAGGTTCTTCTTTTCGAGGTCGGCCCGCCACGAGGTCATGAAGTCGCCGAACGGAAGCCCGGTGACTTCTTCTATCGCGGACTCGTAGTCGTCGCGTCTTCTCATCGAGTCGAGGAGGGCGACGAGGCCGTCGTTGCCCCATTTGTCGACGAGGAAGCCGACGCTCGTCCCGGCCTGGGCGAAGGCGAGCTGGGCCTCGCGGGCGCTGCTCAGCATGGCGAGCGACGGGTGCATCTTTTCTATCGGGACGAGGCTGTCGCGCTCGAGCGCGTCGGCGAGTATGGTCTCGTAAAAGGGCGTCAGCACGTTACGCTTTTCTTTTCTCCAGCGGGTTTCCTCGAACTTGGCGATACCCTCGTGGAGCCAGACCGGGACCGTGTTCTCGCTCTTTAAGAATACGAGGTAGTGCGTATATTCGTGGGCGAGCGTGTCGGCCCAGGTGTATCCCTTGGGCAAGAGCCTCGGGGACAGGATCATTATACGGTTGAATTTGCATATGCCGACGACGCCCGTCGTCTCGACATTTTCGGGCGGGAGGGTCGAGGCGAGGGTGAAGCTTTCGAGGTCGGGATATATTTCGATTATGACAGGCACCTCGGGGTAGGTTTCGAGGTCGAGGCCGATCTCGTAGCGCGCCTTTTCGAGCACGTCCCTGCCGAGCTCGGCGACGACGAGGTCTTTAGGGTGCGCGTACCTGATGATGAAGTTGTCGGAGGAGACTTCCTTCCAGCCGGGCCTGTTCCCGGACGCGTGGGCGATGAAGCCCATGAATCCCTGTCCCTTATCTTCGTTTTTCGAATTTTCGAGCACCATGCCGGCGTACTCGCCCGCCTTTTCGTAATCGCCCCTGTAGAACTCCACGATGGCATTCAAATACCAGGCTTCGAGCTTCTTGTCCTCGGTGTCGGCGGCGCGGAGGAGGTCGTCGGCCTTTTGCGAGGCCTCGTCTATCTTCCATTTCTTGATGTCGTCCTCCGCGGATTGCAGGAGGGACGGCTGTTCGGGAGCGGGCTCCGCCAGCGCGGCCGTGTGAGCCGCGGCGGAAAGGAGGAGCGCGAGCGCCGTTACGAGTATTGAGCGGGGCTTCATTTTATTATCCTGTCGTAGTATTTCCTGTTGAGCTCCCCGTATCCCTCGGGAGAGCCGCTTTTCATCGCCTCGATGATCCTTTCCTTAAACGCCTTTCCGACCTCGGAATCGTCCGCCGCCGGTATCTCGACATAGCGCGTGTCCATGCCCTGCGAGCCCGCAGCCTGCCGCTGGCCGAGCACCATGGGCACGGGCTGGCCGTTGCCGCGCGCGCTGGCCTGCATTTTCTGGAGGAGCCCCTCGGCCTCCTCGCGGGCGCTCTTGAGCGACTTTACGGCCTCGTCCTGGTTGGAAATGGCCTTGGATATTTCGTTTGCGTCCAGGCTGTCCGAAGCCTTGCCCATGAAGTTCTCGGCGTCGCTTACCTTGCCGCCGATCCCGGGGCTGAGAGGGAGGTCCCTGGACATTTCGCTTATCTCGCTTCCGAGCGCGCCGGCGTCCTTTCTTATCTCGTCCTGTCTTTCGGCCATGCCGGCGGACTCGGGCCTCTGCTGGTTCGATTTAAGGAATTCTTCGAGATCTTTAACTATTTCGCCCGAGAGCCGGTTCGAGTTGGAAAGCTCCCGGCGGCCGGCCCTCAAATTACCGACGCCGGCGTCTCCGAGGTCGAGGAGGTTGTCGGACGTCTGCCTGAGCGCCCGGGCGTTCTTGAGCGATTCGTTTATGTCCATGGATTCGAGCCAGTTCCTGAGCTCCTCGGCCTTCTGGATGCCGGTGTCGAGGAGGTAGCCGCCGTCGGGGGAAGTCTCGGCGCGCGCGCCGCCCGTGATCCTGGCCTTCGCTTCCATGAG
The DNA here is from genome assembly GCA_035325995.1 of Thermodesulfobacteriota bacterium. Taxonomy (NCBI): domain Bacteria; kingdom Pseudomonadati; phylum Thermodesulfobacteriota; species Thermodesulfobacteriota bacterium. The sequence goes on from DAOKYU010000002.1 coordinate 401,391, forward strand.
GTTCTTTTTTATCTCTGCTACTTTCTCTTTCTGCTTGTCTATGAAGTCCCGGAGGCTCCTGCTTTGGGACCCCTGGTCTTCGAGAAGGGATTTCTTCATCTCTTCGGTGGATTGTTTGACCGCTTCCTGCTCGCGCTCGAGGCCGCCGATTTTGGATATGATTTCGTTCAGTCTCGTCATGTCCTGTGACATCTGCGACGAGCCGAAGGACTGGAGCCCGCTTTCGAGCGAGGCAACCATGTTCTGGAGGGTTTGTTCGAGCTGGGCAAGCGCCGAGAGTGCCCCGTCGATGTCGCTGCTCTCCATCATCTTCCTGAGCTCGTCGAGCTTTTGTTTCATGTCCATGGACTTGAACGCGTCTTCGTTTAAAAAGCCCTCGCGGACGTCGCCGTTCATCCCGGCCATCTTCCGGGCGAGCTCGGACATCTTGCCTTCGAGCTCGCGGAGCTTGTTTTCTATCTCGGCGCGGAGCGCCTCGTCGCCCGTCTCGCCGAGCTTCGCGAGCATCTCGGACAGCTCGCCGTATTCGGACAGGAGCTCCCTGCCCGACAGGAGCGATTCGCGGAGCCTTTCGCTCTTGAGCATGGAGTCGAGGTAGAGTATGTCTTCCTCGAATTCGGTGATCTCCCTGTCCATCAGGCGGCCGAGACGGGCCGTGTCTATGACGTCGAAGGATTCGAGGAGCGAGCGGCGCTCGGAAAGGAGGTCGTCTATCCTGACGTCCATGTTGGCCAGGGCGAGGAACTGCGTGTAGTCGGAGTGGTTGTCCTCCTTCATGCCTTCGAGTATTCCCTTTAGCGTCGCGGACGCGCCTTCGACGCCGGAAGTGATCCGGGCCTGCGCTTTTAGCGCGTTTTCTGCCGGCTGCCCCCCGGAAGTGAGAGATTCTTTGTACGTATCGACGGCGTCGATCTCGTCGCCGAGGACGCCTATTAATTCTTCCATGAGCTTCCCGGTTTCGGCCACGACCTCGCGGTGCTTCTGTTTTTCGTCGGAGAGCTTTACGGTTACGGCGTTCGATACGCCGGGCTTGGGGCCCGAGACGGAGTCGTTGTCGTAGGCCTCGACCCTTAGCTTTATCGTGCCGCCGGGGCCGAAGTCGACGCTTCCGGTGTCGAAGACGTAGGCGTCGTTGTGGGATGTGCGGCCGCCGGGGGCCTTGCCGATGAGCCTGCCGGACTTGCCCTCGCCGCCTTCCCACGCGAGCCTGAATTCGGAGAGGCCGAAGTCGTCGTCGGCTTCGTAGAGTATCTCTATCCGCCCCGAGGAGCCGGCCTCGACAGTCTCGCCGCCGGGGGTGGTTATGGCGACCCGGGGCGGGGCGTCTTCCCCGGCCGTTATGGAGAAGGGCTCCGAGGCGTAGTCTCTCGAAGATTCGACTATCCTGTAGCTCCCGTCGCCGAGGACAGTGAAGGAGGCGCTTATCCTCCCGTCCTTTACGGATACGGGGAAGGACGAGCCGTTTTCGAGCGCGAGCCGTCCGCCGGAGAACCTCCCCAGGGGGCGCGCCGAGAATGTGACCTTCGTACCCTTGAGGGCCTTTACGTCGCCGCTCCCGCCCGAGAGTTTTTCCCGAGGGAGCTTCGTGTAAGCCGGGTAGTCGAGCGTGAGCTCTATATCGGCGAGGCCGAGCCTCCGGGAGCTTTCGCCGGGGTAGAGCTCGGAGCCGAGGAGGAACGACCTGAAACCCTCGGGCGCAATAAACAGGACGAGGGCCGCGACGAGCGCGGACGCCGCGAGGGGAGCGGCGTACCGCTTCAGCCTCTTTCCCGTATATATGGAAGAGATGTCCCCCGTTTCGAGCCTCTTCGCGGCGTAGTCTATGTGGGCCGAGGCGAGCTCGCGGGACCCGTATGCGGAGGCGCTGTCTCCGGTGCTCTTGCCGAGCTCGACCGCGCTGAGCGTGTCTTCGCCGAGGCCCGGGGAGAGGCTGTCGAGATTCGAAAGGACGTCGTCCCCGCGCTTATTGTAAAACGGGAGAAAAATAAGGAAGTAAGCCCCCGTGGCGGCGGCCGCCACGACGAGTATCTTGAGCGCCGAGTAGTAAACCGGGTTTTCGGAGACGAGCGACAGGAGCCCCGCCGCGGAGAGGGCCGCTAGCAGCACGACAGCCGTGCCGGCGAGCCCTTTCAGGAGAAGAAAGCTCTTTCTTTTCCTGCCGAGTATCTTTAGGAGCGAGCCTAGTTTTTCCCGAGAATCTTCACTCCGCATGGATTTAAAAGGTTACCCCACACATACCCCCAAAGAAAGTTGGTAGGTGGAATTTACTATGCTATCCTAATCGGTCGCCGAAAAAACGGATACAATTAATCATGGGATACAGGAAGCTTCTGACGAAGAGAATGGATTTTTCCGCGTCTCACCGGTATTGGAACCCGGAGTGGAGCGAGGAGAAGAATAGAGAGGTGTTCGGAAAATCCGCGAGCCCCCACGGACACGGGCACAATTACGCCCTGGAGCTTACGGTGGAGGGGGAGGCGGACCCGGAAACGGGGATGATCATCAACCTTTACGACCTCAAGAAGATAATGAAGGAAGTGCTCGAAGACTTCGACCACAAGCATTTAAACGAGGACAACCCGCATTTCATAACGCTCGTGCCGACGACGGAAAACATCGCCCGCGTCCTCTGGGACGGTTTTAAGGAGAAGATACCGGGGGACGAGAGGTGCCGGCTTTACAGGGTAAGGCTCTACGAGACCCGGGACATGTACGTCGATTACTGGAGGGACGAGGACTGATGGAGCATGTGACGGTAACGAAAACTTACCGTTTTTCCGCGGGGCACAGGCTGGCGATAAGGGGCCTTACGGACGAGGAGAATTTCAGGATTTTCGACACGTGCTCGAACCCCCGGGGACACGGGCACGATTATTACCTGGAGGTGAAGGCCGGCGGCGGGATCGACCCCGTGACCGGAGTCGCCGTCCCGGAAAGCACGCTCGACGAGGCCGTTCTGCCCGTGATAGAAGAGCTCGACTACAAGCGCCTCGACATCGAGGTCCCCTATTTTTCCGACAATCAGCCCACAGGCGAGAACATCGCGGAGTATATATGGAAGCGGCTCAGGGCCGGGCTCGGGAAGAGTCTCGTTCACATAAGGCTGAGCGAGACGGCGACGAGCTATTTCGAGCTTTACGAGGAGGAGACATATCCTTATGAGCGTTGAAACTGCAATAAGGGAGATATTGATCAAAATCGGGGAAGACCCGGACAGGGAAGGGCTCAGGGACACGCCGGACCGGATGGCGAGGATGTTCGGGGAGCTTACGGCAGGGTATGCGGCTTCGCCCGAGGAGATAATAAGGGAAGCGCTTTTTCACATTAAATACGACGAGATGGTTGTCGTGAAGGACATCGAGTTTTACAGCCTCTGCGAGCATCACATGCTGCCGTTCTTCGGGAACTGCAGCGTGGGGTATATCCCCAACGGGAAGATCGTCGGCCTCAGCAAGATACCGAGGATCGTGGAGGTGTTTTCGAGGAGGCTCCAGGTGCAGGAGAGGATGACGGCGCAGATAGCCGATTTCCTCATGGACGAGCTCCATCCGCTGGGCGTGGCCGTCGTGGCCGAGGCCAAGCACCTGTGCATGGCGATGAGGGGCATAATGAAGGCCGACGCGAGCATGCTGACGAGCTCGATGAGGGGGGCGTTCAAGAAGGACGAGAGGACGAGGGCCGAGTTCCTGAGCTTTATAGGCAAAAAGGCCTGACGGTATGGAATAGCAATAATTTCGAGTTCGTATATAATTAAGGGTCTAAACCCGGAGTGTGTGCAGGTAACGAGATGCAGCGAATAGTGGTCCTCGGACTCAGCCACAAAACCGCACCGGTCGAGCTTCGCGAGCGCTTCTCTTTCACGAAGGACGAGCTGGAGCAGAGCCTCCCGGCACTCGCAGGAATGCCGCACGTGAGCGAGTGCCTCGTGCTTTCGACGTGTAACCGCGTGGAGGTTTACGCGGTGTCGGAAGACGCCGACAGGTGTATCGAATCCATAAAGACGTTCCTTTCCGAAGTGCGCTCCATCCCGGTCCAGGAGTTCTCGCCCTATCTTTACGCATCCGTGGGGCACATGGCCGTCCGCCATATATATAATGTGGCGGCGGGGCTCGACTCGATGGTCGTGGGCGAGCCGCAGATACTCGGGCAGATAAAGGACGCGTACAGGACGGCGTACATAAAAGGCACCGCCGGCCTCATATTGAACAGGCTCTGCCATTCGGCGTTCTTCGTCGCCAAGCGTATCAGGACGGAGACGGGGGTGGGGTCGAGGGCTGTGTCCGTGAGCTACGTCGCCGTCGAGCTCGCCAAGAGGATATTCGACGATTTGACGAGAAGGTCCGTCATGCTGATAGGCGCGGGGGAGATGGCCGAGCTTGCGGCGAGGAACCTCATCGGCGCGGGCATCGGCGAGCTCGTGATATCGAGCAGGAGCTTTTCGAGCGCGGCGCGCCTCGCCGAGAGCCTTAACGGGAAGCCGATACGGTACGAAGAAATATTCTACAGCTTAAAGGACGTGGACATCGTAATAACGGCGACGGGATCGCCGGACTTCGTCATAAAGCCTCATCACATGCGCGAGGCCCTTAAGCTCAGGGGGAACGAGCCCATATTCATGATAGACATAGCCGTCCCGCGCGACATAGACCCGAGGGTCGGCGAGCTGCCGGACATTTATCTTTACGACATAGACGACTTAAAGGGCGTCCTCGACGAGAATATAAGGTCGCGGCGCGAAAGTGCGGCCCGCGCCGAGGAGATCGTGCTCGAAGTAGAAAAGGGATTCCAGACGTGGATAAACGGACTTAAGGTGGTGCCGGCGATAATAGACCTCAAGAAGAGGTTCGAGCAGATAAAGTCGATAGAGGTCGAAAGGGCGCTCGCCAAGCTGGAGAACTATTCCGATAAGGACAGGGAGGTCATCGACGGCATGGCGTCCCGCATAATCGGCAAGATCCTTCACGGGCCTCTCACGAATCTGAAGAAGGAGGCCTCGACATCGAGGGGCGCTCTTTACGTGGATTCGGTTAAAAAACTTTTTGAGCTTGAGAAAGAGATCCTCCTGCTCGTAGAAGAAGAGGATGATGAATCGACCGTTCAGGATTGGAACTAGGGGAAGCGCGCTTGCACTGTGGCAGGCGAATTTTATAAAAGGCCTTCTTCTCGAAAATTACCCAGATTTAATCACCGAGATAAAGATCATAAGGACCGAGGGGGACAGGGACCAGAAGTCCGAGCTGGCCGGGATCGGCGGCAAGGGCGTTTTCGTGAAGGAGATCGAAGACGCGCTCCTGACGAACAAGATCGACGCCGCGGTCCACAGCATGAAGGACATGCCGGCCGTTTTGCCGGACGGGCTCGCCATAGGCGGGGCGCCGGAGAGGCACGACCCGAGGGACGCGCTTTTGACGCGCGGCGGGTTTACGCTCGACCGCCTGCCCGAGGGGGCGAGGGTAGGGACAGGGAGCCTCCGGCGGGGGGCGCAGCTTTTGAGCCTTCGGCCGGACTTGAAGATTCTCCCCCTCAGGGGGAACGTCGATACGCGGATACGGAAGCTGAGGGAGGGCGGCGAGTACGACGCCATAATCCTCGCGGCCGCGGGGCTCGGGCGGATGGGGCTTACCGCCGAGGCTTCGGAGATTATCCCGCCCGACGTGATGGTGCCCGCACCGGGGCAGGGGATAATCGCTGTCGAAAGGCGGGAGGACGATCCGTGGGCCTTCGAGATCACGGCGTCTCTCACGCACGAGGAGACGTGGACGGCGGCAGCGTCGGAGAGGGCGTTCCTGAGGGGGCTCGGCGGGGACTGCAACGTTCCGGCGGGCGCCTATGCAGAGGTGGAAAGGGGGTTTATAAAGATGACCGGCGTCGTAGCCTCGCCCGACGGGCGGAGGATGGTGAGGGAGACGGTGACCGGCCCGGTGAGGGACCCGGAGAAGCTCGGCGAAGGGCTCGCCCGGAGCCTCATGGATAACGGCGGCAGCGATATACTCTCCGGGCTTTCCGGCTGAGCGGTCCGGGTTTTAGTCCGGCCTCTTTCTTGGTACCCGCACTTCGTGGTAATATTTAATCCCAAAAGGAGTCCAGCGTGCGTTATATGAGCCCTTCCGAAGTGCCTTTTGCCTTCCTCGACGTAGAAACCACCGGGCTCGACCCCGCCACGGGGGACAGGGTTTGCGAGATCGCCGTCCTCAAGACCGTGAACGGCGAGGAAGTCGGCAGGTTCGTAACACTCGTCAATCCCGGAAGATCGATACCTCTCGGCGCCGTTACCGTGCACGGCATTACGGATGCAATGGTGTGCAGGGCGCCCTTTTTCAGGGACATAGCGGGCGATCTCCTATCGTTCATAAGGGGCGCGGTCATCGTCGCCCACAACGCGCGGTTCGACCTCGGATTCCTAAGGATGGAGCTTTCGAACCTCGGCCTCACGCTCCCGGAGACGGACGTCATAGACACGCTCGGCATAGCGAGGAGGTACTATTCCTTCGCCAGTAACAGCCTGGGGCACATCGCCCGCGACATAGGGCTCCCGGCCGCCTCGGCGCACAGGGCGCTGGCGGACGTCCAGACTACAAGGAGCGTATTCGAGTATTTCCTCATGGACCTTAACAGGCGGGGAATACGCCTGAAGCGGCTGAAGGATGTTCTCAAGCTCCAGGGGGAGACGGTGACCGTCGAAGTGGAGGTTACGCAGCTCGTCGTGCCGTGGGAGATAGAAGAGACCTTGAGGATTCGGGGGAAGCTCCGTATCAAGTACCTTTCGGCGTACCGGAACGAGACCACGACCCGCGTTATAGAGCCGCTCGAAATCAGCGCCAGAAGGGGCGGGACGTACCTTTACGCCTACTGCCACATGCGGAAGGAGAGGTGCACCTTCCGCCTCGATAGAATACTGGACATGCAGATAATAACCGCCGTATCGGCGGCGAGGTAGCCCGGGCTACTTCTGCAGCGCGCCGGAATCCCCGGCGCCTCCGCTGCCGCCCTCGGGGGCGTCGGTCGTCTGGCCGGAGCCGGTGTTCGGCGTTTCGTCCTTGCCCGGGGAATCGGCCGAATCGCCGCCGGGTATCTCGCCGAGCTCGAGCTTGAGGTCGATTATCTCGGCCTCGAGCCTCTTGGACCGGGCTATGAGCTTCTGGTTCTCTATCCTGAGCGAGTTGAGCTCGTTTTTGAGGTCGTTTATGTAGGCGTCGAGCCTGTTGCTGTCTTTCTTTATCTCTTCGAGCTCGCTTTTTGTCTTTTCGAGCTCGACGTTGGGGGTCGGAGCGGGCGCCGGCTCCTCGACCGAGGCTTCTCTTTTGCAGGCTGAAAGAGCCGAAATCGAGATGACGAGCGCTGCGGCTATCAGAATCGAGTTTATCCTTTTCATGTTCAAATCCTCCTCCCTGTCAAGTCGTGTACCGTAACTTAATCTATATTTTTTGCGCCCGAATGTCAATAAAACCGGGTGATTCTACGGGGTTTTACCCCGCTTATCTTGACGGATGGCTAAACATCGAGTAGCTTATTAAATTCTACGCAGACGCGGGGTGGAGCAGCTTGGTAGCTCGTCGGGCTCATAACCCGAAGGTCGGAGGTTCAAATCCTCCCCCCGCTACCAATAAAACCAGGAAGTTACATTTCCCTCATACGAACGTAAATTGTATTGGTCACCGGATTGGTCACCAAGTGAAAAAGAAAAATGGGTCGAGAGTCCTTCTAAGGCCGATCTCAAAGACTCATTGGGGTGAGCATACCGCATAGTCATATCCAGAGACGAGTGTCCCAGGATTTCCTTAACTGCAACAATGGAGGAACCCAATTCAATCATTCGTGTTGCCGCAGTATGCCTTAAGTCGTGAAACCTTAGTCCACAGATTTTAGCTTTTTTCAACGCGAGCGTAAAAGCCCGATTTAGAGAATCCTGTCGCAAATAAGGGGTCCCTTTAGAGTTCAGGAATACGTTTTCACGACCAGAATTCCTCAATCTCAGCTCCAATAGTAACTTTCTGATTGTCGAGTTTATTGGAATACGCCTTGTCTTCTTGTTCTTTGAGTTGGTTTGATCAATAGTGATGATTCCGCTATCCAAATCTACGTTATTCCACTTAAGCGATATTATCTCTCCCTTCCTCATGCCCGTATACAGTGCAGTAATCACGATGTCTCTAAGATAACTATCACAGTTGGAAAGGAGCCTCTTTTCTTCCTCTAGAGTTAGGATTCGCTCCTTTTTATTGTTTAGGGGCAACAGTCTCGCTCTTGAGACCGGGGTCTTTCCGAAAAACCTATTCCATCTATCTGCGAGGTTAAAGAGGTGGCGTAATACCTCTAGCTCCCTGTTAACTGTAGCTGGCGAGACCTCATTTAATCTCGATGTCTTATAGTCATCAACGTCTTGAGCTTTTATATCGGAGAGGAGCCGCCCTTTGTAAAAGGATGTCAGATGTCTTAAACATAGCTCATCTCTACTCCATGAACGCTTTTTTACAGTATCCCGTACATACGTAAGATACACTTTGGCGAAGTCTTCAAAGGTGGGAATTTCTGCATCTAGCATGTCCTCTTGTCCAAGTTTTACCGTCTGTTCCCTCTTTTGTAAAATCTCCTTGGCAATGGTTTTTGTCATCGCCCCCCGCTTTCCTATTGACTCTTGTTTCATGCGCCCATTCCGATCCCTATACTTAAGTACCCATACACCGTGGGTGTTGTTGCGCTTACCCTCTCTGCATGTTTTGCAGCGGCATTTCCGTAAAAAGACGCTTCCCATGTCATTTGTCTCCTTTCTTTCTCCCTACTTTCTTTTTTTCTAATTCTTCTAAGGGATTGATATCTCGCTTCTCCTTTCCCACATAGATACAACGTGTTCTGCCCTGATACGTGAAGTATGCATACCAATAAAGCCCGTGGCCGGGACCACCCTCCTTACACTTCTGGCAACCACACTTCGCAGGCTTTTGCTGATACACGACAGCGGGACCAAGGAGGGAGCCAATGTGATTGTAAAGTTGTCGTAGTTCTTTCGGTTTTAGATTGTTTGTACTCTCTATCAACATATCTAACATTATTAGATATGTTATATCGATCTCAAAGTTTTATCAAGTTGGTATCAAAAATATGCTGCAGAAAGCAACCGGTTCCTACGTACTAATATATTGATGTCTTTTCGGTAGTGGGTCAGTTTGAATTGTTTTAGGGGAGGGAGGATTTTATCTCTTTATATAAATCATTAATCACACTATAATTGCAATCGTGAGAAGATATAGGTTATATATCGATGAATCTGGTGACCATACCTGCAATAACTTCGGCAATCCAGATAACAGGTACCTCTGTTTGTTGGGGATTTTTATCAGAGAACAGGTATATAGAGAAAATACACACCCAGCACTAGAACTTCTTAAACAGCAACACTTTCCGCATAACCCCGACGAACCAGTCGTGTTCCATAGAAGAGATATAATTGATAGAAAGGGGTCATTTTGGAGGTTAAGAGATTCAAATCGGGAAAAATCTTTTAATAAAGACCTATTGTCATTTTTGTCTAGTCAGGAGTATCACATCATTGGAGTTGTCATAGATAAAAAGCGTCATATAGAGCGCCATGGTACTGCAGCTTTTCACCCTTATCACTATTGTATTGCGGCTATGTTAGAACGGTATTGCGGTTTTCTTAACTTCTACAGCGGAAAAGGGGACGTATTAGTTGAGAGTCGAGGTGGCAAAGAAAACAAACAGCTTAAAGAAGCCTACAAAAGGATATACTATAGTGGCACATATTATCACCCTGATAGTTTTTTTCAAAACACACTTACGAGCAACGAAATAAAACTAAAACCTAAAAGTTCAAACATTGCCGGATTACAGTTGGCGGACTTATTGGCATATCCTGTGAAACAATCAATACTTATTGATAATAAAAAAATTGGCCAAACTAGAAATACGTTCTCAGATCATATATGTAGGCACATTGAGGGTAAATACAATAGGCAGATTTATCAAAATAGAATCTCCGGATATGGTAAAATATTCTTATAAAAAAAAGCCGGGTTTCCCCGACTTTTTTTTCGCTGACCCTACACGGGTCATCCACCTCCACATTGATGTGGATTAATATTATTATCCCCCCAAATCGCTCGCTCTGTCAATAGGGGCTCTTTACAAAATCAAGCTCTTATTAGACACTACGTTTTTCATATGGCATACTATAGGTATGCCTAACCGCTCAAGAAAGCAATCAGACGATGTGAACGTACTTGCCAAGTCCTTGGTAGAGAAAGCCACCAAAGAACCTTCCGAAAAAAACCCATCCGAGGAAAAGTCCGAGAAGAACCCTGCCGCCGTAGCTTTAGGCCGCTTAGGGGGCCTAAAGGGGGGCAAAGCGAGAGCCAAACGACTCTCCGCCGAAAGGCGCAAAGAGATAGCCAAGAAAGCAGCCGAAGCTCGATGGGCAAACCAAACCAAGCCAAAGAATAAATAATTACTCGCCAATCCGGCAAACTCATTTAAAACAAACATATATATGAGTGCCTGCAGAGAGTTAGAAGGTTCCTCTTATCCGCATTTGACTTGCCTCTTTGGCATTTGGTATAATTAATGATAATTTCCTTGGCTATTATGCCAAGACGTAAGAGGGGTAAGAGCTATGGATAGCAAGATAAGTGATGCAATTGAAGTTTTACAGGCCGAACTCGAAGAGCAGGAACGTAATATTATAAAAGTTAAGGAGACCATTAATTTTCTTTTGGCCAAGATTGGAAAAGAGCCTCGGTACGCTGGGTCAGAACTAAATGCTACTCAGATTAGTCTCCGTCCCGATATTTTTTACGGTAAGCCACTTGCGACTGCGATTCGGGAATACTTAGAGTGGAAAGGAGTAGCTTGCAAAGTCGAGGAAATACTACAGGGGCTAGAAGAAGGAGGTTTTGACTTTGAATGGAAAGAGAAGGATAGATTGAGAAACCTTGCAATTAATATATCCAAGAATACGGCGGTGTTTCACAAACTACCCAATAGTATGATTGGTTTACTGATCTGGTACCCCGAAGCAATGAAAAAGAAAAATGAGAGAGAAAGGGCATTAGAAAATGCCGGGGTAAAAGAGCCGGAAGTAGAAATTAATGAAAAAACTAATGAAAACAGCGAAATACCGGAATAAATTTGGAGGTGTAATTATGCTTCGGCGGAAGGGAAGCCCCTGAGTGGAGGGTTGTCGCACTCAGGGGCAGATACGCTAGTCTAAGAGAGGAAAAAGCTGGCCACTTCGATCTCTCTTAGGCAAGGCAACCCACTTATCTCTATCCCCCCGTACCTCAATTGGAAAGAGGAACGATCTGCTAAATCGTGCGTTCCCAGTTCGAGACTGGGCGGGGGGACGTTCTATTAAGACTAAATAGTATACCTGAACGATAGCACCACCTTAAAGCGGAAGTCAATGCTTTTAGTCCGATAATAAATCTATTGACTATGCTTGAGCGGTCAAGTATAATAATACTATGAACAGGCTAGATACCAAGAAACAGGCTCAGATAATAGCGGCTTTAGTCGAGGGCAATTCTATAAGGGCTACGTCCAGAATGACCGGAGCGGCCAAGAATACGGTTATTAAGCTCTTAGTCGATGTAGGTACGACATGCTCTGAGTATCAGGACAAGGTTTTTAAGAATCTCCCTTGTACCAAGATTCAATGTGATGAAATATGGGCTTTCTGCTATGCTAAGGCTAAGAACGTCCCTGAAGAAAAGAAAGACCAGTTTGGCTATGGTGACGTGTGGACGTTTACGGCCATCTGTGCCGACACAAAGCTTGTTCCCTCTTGGTATATAGGCAACCGCGATCTCGTAACCGCCACAACCTTCATGAAGGACTTAGCGGGCCGACTGGCAAACAGGGTACAGCTAACCACGGACGGGCATGCAATGTATCTCGACGCCGTTCCTAGTGCTTTCGGAAGGGATATAGATTACAGTCAGTTGATAAAGATATACGGCACAAGTACCGAATCTCAGGGCCGCTATAGCCCTCCGCATTGCACCGGAGTAAGGGCTAAAGAGGTTCTTGGCTATCCAGAAGGCAGGCACGTATCGACTTCATACGTAGAACGCCAGAACCTTACCATGAGAATGAATATGCGCAGGTTTACGAGGTTGACCAATGCTTTCTCTAAGAAGGTGGAGAATCTAGGCCATGCCGTAGCCCTTCACTTCATGTACTATAATTTCTGTAGGATTCATCAATCTCTAAGGTGTACACCCGCCATGAGAGCAAAGGTTACAGACCATCTTTGGGAGATCGAGGACATATTAGCCCTGCTAAAATGAAACTGACCCACTACCGTCTTTTCTTGGAATTGAGAGTTTTGAGTTATTAAATTATAATAAGCCCGGTTATGGAAACCAGTAAATATTCCAATACTTTAAGTGAAATTAGAAATATTTATCAGGAATATGCATTTAAAGAGATACAAGAAAAATATCCTGCTACAATAGACCCTTATTTTTTCGATTGGAATAAAATTTTAACTGATGTTGAGAAATTAATTTGGGAGGATATTCGTCGTTTATGCCTGCCATTCTATCCTAAAGTTCCTATAGGTAGATACTTCGTAGACTTTGCTGACCCTATAAAAAAAATAGGAATTGAAGTCGATGATAGGAAATCAAACCGAGATGTAATAATTGATGAAAAACGAGAAAGCGAATTGCATGAATCTGGTTGGATTTTAATAAGTATAGATCGAGATCTGTGTTTTAAATCCAAGGAAGACTTCATATTGAGGGGTGTGAAATATAAAAAGGAAGATTATACAATTAATTTCAGCAAATATTTGAACTACACTTCCGAAGGAATCTTGCTGAGTCTCAGGAATCGATATTATCCTAATCTATCTCCAAATTCTAAATATCTAGAGGACAGGGACTATGAAAATTGTTATCACGATCAAGTTCTTTGGAGATTCGACGAATGAATTCAATTAATTGTGTAGTTTTACTGCTAACAATTAAGGAGGTCGTCATAAAATAAAAAATCACTTTAAAGTGGAGACCTCAGTTCACCCCATAACTATTAACCAGTTAAGAGAACCATTATAAAAATCTCGACCCGTCGTTTTCGCTTAAGAGATGAGGTTGATAACATCGAAAGAAATACGCCGTAAAAATGCGGGTGAAGCCTTGATTAGGGTGGGAAAGGGTTACGTAAGTTTCAGCGAAGATATTACAAATGAGAGGTCGTTGCTGGACTAAAGGTAACGCGATTATATACTTGACAAACCCAACTATATGACCTATAATAAATATATACGATAGCCAATATGGAGGCAATGAGTTGGGTAAACAATCTATTAATGCTGAATATTTCAATAACGAAGATAAGGCAAGAGAATACCTTGAAAACCTGAGATGGAACGACAAGCCTGAATGTCCACATTGCGGGAATAACGAGAACAATTACAAACTCGAAGGGAAAAGTCACCGCAAGGGGCTTTACAAGTGCAAAGCATGTAGAAAGCAATTTTCTGTAACAGTCGGCACCTTATTCGAAAGAAGTAAAATCAAACTTCATATATGGCTTAAGGCTGTTTATTTTCTTTCGGCCTCGAAAAAGGGAATGTCCAGTCACCAGCTTCACAGAATGTTAGGAGTTACCTACAAGACCGCATGGTTCATGAGCCACAGAATCCGTGAAGCAATGAAAGACCCCATTTTTATCAAGAAGCTCGGCGGAAAGGGGAAAGTGGTCGAGGTGGATGAAACCTTTTGGGGAAACAAGGGAAAGCACGCGAAGGGGGCAAGGGGTTGGGGGCATAAGGAAAAAATATTCACGCTAATAGAAAGGGGAGGAGAAGCCAGATCGTATCACGTCGAAACTGTATCCGCTAAGACCTTGAAACCCATAATGAGAAGGCAGATTGATGCCGACACCCAAATAATGACGGATGAGTTTATGAGCTATAGGGGGCTTCGCAAGGAATTTGCAAAACATGATTTTGTAACCCATTCCAAAAAGGAATACTCCAGAGGGGCTATTCATGTTAATAGCTGTGAGAATTATTTTAGTATGTTAAAACGGGGACTCAACGGCGTTTATCATCATGTGAGTAGCCAACACCTCAAGCGATACATAGGAGAGTTTGACTTTCGACACAATAATAGAAAAATAAGTGATATAGAACGATGCGATATGGCGTTAAAGGGTATCGCCAATAAAAGGCTGTTATATAAGGATTCATCGTGTCTAACCATGTGAACAAAAAAGTTGTTTTAAGGTTAGGTGGCGACAAAATAACCGCCAACGAGTTCAGGAAAGGTCTAGTCTCTTTTCAGTCTGTATTGGAAGAAGTAGCCAAGGAATTTACCAGACAAGCGCATGCATTTACTTGGTTTGTTGGTGTTGAACGGGGGAGTATTAACGTTGAGTTTCAGCCCGAAGCAAGAGAAATGACCAAGGCACTCTTGGATAGCTATATTGATGTTTTTAATGCCGGGCTAGATGTCCTACAAAAGAAAGCCGAAAGACCTCCATTTTTTAACGACGCCGCCCTAGAAAACATTGAGATTCTTTCCAATTTACCTTCTCGGAAAGAGGATTCTGGGATTACAAAAATCAGCATTGTTGCAGACGAATCTTCGCATGAGATAACTCCGTATTATGGTGCCAACGTTAATCATATTCTGGAGATACAGGTTAGGTCTTTGGGCTCCATCGAGGGGGAATTATTAACCGTTTCCCAACGAGACGGCACAAGGATAGTTATTTATGAATCTCTTACCGATAGAGCCGTGCAATGTTATATACCAGATGAAATGTTAGAACAGGCGATTAATGCTTTTGGTGGACGAGTATATGTCTTTGGTTTAATTAGTTATGGTAGAGATGGCAGACCAAAGAATATTAGAGTTGAGGAATTGAGGGTATTTCCCGAAGATGAAGATTTACCAAGCGCTTATGATGTTTGTGGCATATTGGGAGATTAAATTTGTCGAAACAGAGGCGATATTGGGACTCTGATATATTCCTAACTTTGTTTAACAAAGAAAGGGGGAAATATGAGGACTGTCTCGGCGTGCTGCAACATGCTGAGACCAATAAAGTGGAGATTGTTACATCGGCCCTCACAATAGCGGAGGTTCTGTATATAAAGGGACACCCTAAAATAACAAGGGAAAAATCTGAAAAAATTTGCAGTTTCTTTGAACAAAGTTATATCATAATCGTAAACGTGGATAGATTTATTGCTGAGTCAGCAAGGGAATTGATATGGGATCATTCGATAAAACCAAAGGACGCAATACACGTTGCTAGTGCGCTGAAGGGAAAAGTCCCTGTTTTTGATACATTCGATGCGGGGCTACTGGCGTTAGACAATAAACTGGGCAATCCGCCATTAAGAATAATTAAACCCAATCTGCCTTATCAGGCTGAATTTCAAGGTGAGCAATTTGAAACACAAGTCGTCGAAGAAACAAAAAAAAGACGAACCCAAAAATGATTCATCTTTTGATGACATCATGAAAGCCCTATTGGCGGTTCCCCCCGCAGAGAATGCTCAGGTCAAGAAAAAGGCATTAAAGGAACGGGGTGCTAAAAAGAAAAGTGCCAAATAACAAGCTCTACTACGGTGACAATTTAACAATCTTAAAGAGTTATATAAAAGATGAGTCTGTGGATTTAATCTATCTTGACCCGCCCTTTAACTCCAAAGCAAATTACAACATTCTTTATAAAGAGCCGACCGGGGAACAATCTCAAGCCCAGATAACGGCATTTGAAGATACGTGGCATTGGACAGAGGAAACCGAGTATACCTACGGAGAAATAATCAAAGATGCTCCAGCAACCCTAGTAGAAATGATGATAGCTTTTCGTAAATTTGTTGGTGTCAATGATGTTATGGCATATCTAACGATGATGGCTATTAGACTAATCGAATTGCGAAGGGTGTTAAAACCAACCGGTTCAATTTATCTGCATTGCGATCCAACCGCGAGCCATTATCTCAAGATACTGATGGATACAATCTTCGGGAAAAAAAATTTTAGAAATGAAATAGCTTGGTGTTATAGGGGGGCCGGATACCCTAAAAAAGATTTCGGAAGAAGACATGATATTATTCTACGTTATTCAAAAACTGATGATTATTATATGGATGTAGATGCAGTCAGGGAAGAGTATGCCGAAGCCACGAAGGAACGCTTTAAGCATTATATTGGCAATGTCAGGAAGGGAACCGACTTCGGGTTGCAGGAATTGCATCCATTGGGTAAGCATCCAGATGACTGGTGGCAAATTCAACCTATTGCCCCTTCCGCAAGAGCAAGATTAGGTTATCCGACACAGAAGCCGGAACCACTTTTAGAAAGAATAATAAACGCCTCTTCTAAAAAGGGGGATATTGTCCTTGACCCCTTCTGTGGTTGCGGGACAACTATTGCGGTCGCACAACGTCTAAGCAGAAAGTGGGTTGGAATAGATGTTACGCACTTAGCTATTAATCTAATAAAATTGCGTTTACAAGATTCTTTCGGATTACAGCCCAAAATAGATTATGAGGTTATAGGAGAACCGGAAGATTTAACGGGAGCAAAAGAGTTGGCATCACAAAACCGTTATCAATTCCAATGGTGGGCTGGTTCGCTTATTGGCGCAAAACCATATGGAGACAAAAAGAAGGGGAGCGATACGGGCATTGATGCATTCATTTATTTTGAGGATGAAAAGCACAGCCCCAAAAAAGCAGTAGTGCAAGTTAAAAGCGGCCATGTCTCCGTTAAAGACATAAGAGATTTGGGCCACGTAATGGATAGAGAGAAGGCCGAAATCGGCATTTTTATTACCCTTGAAGAACCTACAAAGCCAATGATGACGGAGGCGGCACAAAAGGGGTTTTATAAGTCAGTCACGGGCATGCAATATCCCAAGATTCAGATAAAAACGATTGAGGATTTATTGAAAGATAATCGCCTGAATATGCCGCCTCGGCACCTGTCCCACAAAGTAGCTGAGCCGCCTAGTCGAAAAGCATCGCAAATCAAAATGGACTTCTAATTTGGGTTTGTTATCTATACAATCGCGAAAGGTAAAACCAGAATGGTTTTTGGGAGCTACATCTACATTTAGATTAATGGGTTAGTATATTTTTGCCTTAGAATTATTTAGTAGTGCTATAAATACGTATCATTCACGCAAAGGGGCTTCGAAACTAGATGCTTACTGGTGAAATCCGAAATCAGGTCGATCAAATTTGGAACGCATTCTGGTCAGGTGGTGTTTCCAACCCGCTCTCGGTAATTGAGCAGATCACCTACCTGCTATTTATCAAGCGGCTCGATGAGCTACATACACTCGAAGAGAACAAGGCCGCAACGCTCGGCATTCCAATTGAGCGCCGCGTCTTCCCGGAAGGAGCTGATGACAAAGGGCGCTCCTACGCTGACATGCGCTGGTCGAGATTCAAGAATTTTGAGCCGCGCGAAATGATGACAGTTGTAGATGAGCATGTGTTTCCCTTCCTGCGCACCTTGGGTGAGGAAGGATCAAGCTACGGAAGGCACATGCGCGATGCCAGGCTTGGCTTCAGTAACCCGGCCTTGCTCGCCAAGGTCGTCGAGATGCTCGACAAAATCCAGATGGATGATCGCGACACGAAGGGTGACGTATATGAATATATGCTCAGCAAGATCGCAAGCGCCGGTCAGAATGGACAGTTTCGAACGCCGCGCCATATCATCAAGCTTATGGTCGAGCTGACCCAGCCAACCCCGGACGATGTCATCTGCGATCCCGCAGCTGGCACATGCGGCTTTCTGGTCGCCGCCGGCGAGTATCTTCGCCGGCATCATGCCGCGCTGTTCCGCGATGAGAAGAAGCTCAAGCACTTCCACGAGCGCATGTTCCACGGCTTCGACTTTGATCCGACTATGCTGCGCATCGGGGCGATGAACATGACGCTGCACGGTGTCGAGAACCCGGATATCAGCTATCGTGACAGCCTTGCCGAGGAGCATGCCGAAGACGCCGGTCGCTACTCTCTTGTTCTCGCCAATCCGCCCTTCGCTGGCTCGCTTGATTACGAAGCTACGGCGAAAAATCTTCAGCAAATCGTAAAAACCAAAAAGACCGAACTACTCTTTCTCGCCCTGTTTCTCCGGTTGCTTAAGACTGGCGGCCGCGCGGCTGTAATCGTGCCAGATGGGGTACTATTCGGCTCCTCCAAGGCCCACAAGGCGTTGCGCCGGATGCTGGTTGAGGAGCACAAACTCGACGCCGTCATTAAACTCCCGTCCGGTGTATTCCGCCCCTATGCTGGTGTCTCGACCGCAATACTTGTCTTTACTAAAACAGGGGTTGGCGGCACTGACCATGTCTGGTTTTATGATCTACAGGCTGACGGATACTCGCTTGACGACAAGCGTACGCCACTGTTACCCATAGAAAAGCTCGGTGCTTCCCCATGCGAAACGCTTAGTGACGAAGAGCACGCCAAAAACAATCTGCCCGATGTGCTGACAAGGTGGCAGGAACACAACGGTAGTGAACGGGGAAATCCCCGCACGGCTCAAAGCTTCTGCGTGCCCAAAACCGATATAGCAGCGACTGGCAGCTATGATCTCTCACTCAATCGATACAAGGAAGTCGAACACGAGGAGCAGCACCACGACGCACCGGCAGATATTATTCGAGAGTTGAGGGGGCTGGAGGAAGAGATTTCTGACGGCCTCACGAGGCTGGAGGATATGCTGGGATGAAATTAGTGCAGCTTGGACAAGTTGCTGAAATTGAAATGGGGCAAGCCCCCAGTGGGGACACTTACAATGAGAACGGTGATGGTTTGCCTCTTATTGCTGGGGCGAGCGATTTTGGAGAGTTGACTCCGCATCCTTCCCGCTTCACGTCTCACCCTACTAAGAAGTCAAAAAATGGTGACATCCTTATCTGCATCCGGGCAACTATAGGAAATTTAAATTGGTCTGATTCCGAGTACTGCCTCGGACGCGGTGTAGCAGGATTGCGGGCAAAAGAAGGAATAATTGCCCCACAATATCTTTGGCGAGTCATGGAGGCAGGTGCAGATCGACTTGCGGCGAAGGGACGAGGTGCGACTTTTAGACAAGTAACTCGCACCGATATCGCAGAGCTTGAAATCCCCCTCCCACCACTCAACGAGCAAATGCGCATCGCAGCGATCCTCGACCAGGCTGATAAACTGCGCCGCCTGCGCCAGAGTTCTATTGATCGTCTCAACGAACTCGGTCAGGCGATTTTCTACGAGATGTTTGGTGACCCGGCCACCAATCCTATGGGCTGGCCAATGGGAACTATTGGCGATCTAACTGAAAGTACTCAATACGGCACAAGTTCGAAGGCTGGGAACGAAGGTTCAATTCCAATTCTGCGAATGGGGAATATTACTACAACTGGCGAGTTTGAATTTCAAGATATGAAATTTATCGACCTCCTCGAAAATGAAATAGACAAATATACCGTCAAGGATGGGGATATTCTTTTCAATCGGACAAATAGCCCTGATCTTGTTGGAAAGACCGGGGTCTATCGCGGAGAGAAAACATATGCTTACGCGGGTTATCTCATCCGGCTACGTACAAATAAAGAGGCTGTCCCAGAATACATAGGCACGTATTTGAACAGCAAAGTAGGAAAAAAAATTCTACGCGGTATGTGCAAAACCATTATCGGAATGGCGAATATCAATGCTAAAGAGCTAAGGACCATTCCAATCCCGCTCGCACCAATAGAACTTCAAAAGAAATTTCAGAGGAAATTTGTCGCATACCGGTCTGCTATCCCGGCTTTTCAAAAACACCGGGAGCATCTCGATACCCTCTTCTCATCCCTCCAACACCGCGAATTCCACGGGGAGATGTGATATGAAAGCAACTGAAACCAGACTCCTTTCTTTTTTGAAAAAATCATCTCAGATCGAGATCCTCATTTATCAACAAACCCATGTAATTGGCCTGGTCCGTCAGTCCCTCGAAGGACAGCGAGACAGCGAGGATAACGGATGAGTCAGTTTGCCTTCCTACAATCTGAATTTTCCCCAGTCTATGACCATGCACAAAAGGCGGAAGCTGCAGCGTTGAATGATCCCCGTGCATCGTGCTTTTATGCTCGGCTCGCACTAGAGACTGCGATAAAGTGGATGTATACACATGACAGAACACTGCGCAATCCTTACGACAATACTTTGTCTGCATTGATACATGAAGGCACCTTTCGCGCTCTGGTAGGCAACGCTCTGGTTACCAAAGCCCGGATTATCAAGGACCTTGGCAATCGGGCGGTGCATGAGACACGGGCGATACCACCCCAGGCGGCTATTACGTCGCTAAGGGAGCTATTTCATTTTTCATACTGGCTTGTCCGCACCTATGCCAAGGGCGCAAAGCCAGAACCGGGACGGCAGTTTGTGTACGAGGCATTGCCGAAGACCGCACAGGTCGAGGCGAGTACGCTGGCACGCTTACAGGCGCTGGCCAAGGACTATGACGAGAAAACCAGGGCTCATGAGGAGGCAGAAGCAGCCCGCATACAAACCGAGCAACAGCAGGCCGCACTGGAGGCAGAGATTACACGCCTTCAAAATGAGATCGAGGCCGTCAAGAAGGCGAATCAAACGGCTCCAGACACTCATGACTATGATGAGGCGCAGACCCGCGACGCTTTCATTGATTTGCTTTTACAAGAAGCTGGTTGGGCGCTCGACCAGCAGCGTGATCGTGAGTTCCCAGTCACCGGCATGCCCAACAATACCGGCGAAGGGTTTGTTGATTACGTGCTTTGGGCAGATGATGGTAAGCCGCTGGCTCTGGTTGAAGCCAAGCGAACCAAGCGTGATGCGCGTGTCGGCCAGCAGCAAGCGAAGCTCTATGCGGATTGTCTTGAGAAAAAGTTTGGCCTCCGGCCGGTAATTTTCTATACAAATGGTTATGAGCATTGGCTATGGGATGACGTGAGCTACCCGCCGCGATCTGTACAGGGCTTTCTCAAAAAAGACGAACTGCTGCTTCTGCATCAACGCCGCACTACTAGGAGATCTCTAAACACTATTGAAATCGACCCCAGAATCGTCGAGCGCTTCTACCAGACCCGAGCAATCCGCCGCATCGACGACGCCTTCGAGAAGGGCCATCAGCGCAAGGCGCTACTGGTAATGGCGACGGGATCAGGGAAGACGCGCACAATCATTGCTCTGATCGATCAGCTTATGCGCGCGAATTTAGTAAAGCGCGCTCTTTTTCTTGCTGATCGTGTTGCTCTCGTGAGACAGGCGGTAGCGGCATTCAAAACACATCTTCCCCACGCCGCACCCGTTAATCTCATAACCGATAAGGAAAGCGAAGGCCGCATATATGTCTCGACCTATCCAACCATGGTCGGGTTGATCGATGAGGTGCAAAATGGGGTGCGCCGCTTCGGTACTGGCCACTTCGACCTGGTCGTCATTGATGAGGCACACCGATCCGTTTATCGAAAATACCGTGCGATCTTCGATTATTTTGATAGCTTGCTCGTGGGACTGACCGCCACTCCACGCGATGAGATAGACCGCGACACCTATGCGCTCTTCGAGCTTGAGCGCGGTGTACCGACAGATTCCTACGATCTGGATGAAGCTGTTGCAGACGGGTTCCTGGTTCCGCCGAAGGCCGTTACCGTACCTCTGAAATTCCAGCGTGAGGGCATCAAGTACGACGACCTGTCCGATGAGGAAAAGGAGGAATGGGATGCGCTTGATTGGACAGAGGATGGAGAGGTCCCAGATCGAGTCGATGCTTCTGCTATCAACAAGTGGCTCTTCAACGCCGATACTGTAGACAAGGTACTGGAGCACGTCATGACTCATGGACTTAAGGTCGAAGACGGAGACCGGCTTGGCAAGACCATAATTTTCGCCAAAAACCACCACCATGCTGTGTTCATTGCGGAACGGTTTGATGCAAACTATCCGCATCTGAAGGGTCATTTTGCCCGTGTCATCGATTTTAAGACTGAATATGCACAGTCTTTAATCGATGATTTCTCCAATGCCGATCGGGAACCCCATATAGCGATTTCAGTAGATATGCTCGACACCGGTATCGATGTTCCTGAGGTAGTAAATCTCGTCTTCTTCAAGATTGTCCGCTCAAAAACCAAGTTCTGGCAGATGATCGGGCGAGGCACGCGTCTTCGACCAGACCTGTTCGGGCCGGGTCAACACAAGGACCACTTCTTGGTTTTCGATTTCTGCCAGAATTTTGAGTTCTTTAACCAGAATCCGACAATATCGGATGGGGCGCTTGGCGCCTCTCTCAGCGAGAAACTGTTTGTCGCCCGTGTCGAGCTGATCGGTGAGATCGACAAGCTCGATCTCGAAACTGACAACGATCTGTTGAGTACCCTCCGTAGCAATATAGTTGAGCTGCTATACAAAGAGGTTGCCAGTATGAAGCTAGACAACTTCATTGTCCGGCCCAAACGACGCTATGTCGAAAAGTATCAGGTCAAGGAAGCCTGGGAAGTTCTAACAGACGATGTACGCGCCGAGCTTACCGAGCACATTGCCGCCCTACCGAGCGCGATTGTTGATAATGATTTGGCCGCCAAACAGTTCGATTACTTGATCTTGGTAACACAGCTCGCGCTCCTTCATACAGATCCCGGTTTCATAAATCTGCAATCTCGAATCATGGGCATAGCCTCACAGCTCGAAGAGCTGAGCAATGTTCCAATGGTCTCTGCCCAGATGGCTTTGATTCTAGAAGTGCAAACGGACGAATATTGGCAGGGGATCAATCTTCCGATACTTGAGAACCTGCGCCGTCGGCTCCGCAGCCTGGTTAAGCTAATTGAGCCTCACGCCCGCAAAATCGTTTATACGGACTTTGAGGATGAGATCGGCTCGGGAACTGAAGTTGAATTACCAATCACTGGTTCCGGCACCGACAAGGCACGTTTCCTGATGAAGGTGCGTCACTTTCTCTCCCAGCACCAGGATCATATAACCATACAGAAACTGAAACGGAACGAACAGCTCACGCCTCAGGACCTTGCTGAGTTGGAACGTATATTTCTCGATGAAGGGGTAGGAAGCGACGACGAACTTGAGCGCATCCGTGCAGAAGGGGGGCTTGGTCTTTTTATCCGCTCGCTCGTGGGCCTTGACCGCGAAGCAGCCAAGCGTGCCTTAACGGAGTTTATGGACGGACGGATCCTCACAGCCAACCAGACCGAGTTTATCGCTCTGATTATCGATCATTTGACCGAACGCGGTGTCCTCGATCCACGTAGGCTTTACGAAAGTCCGTTCACCGATCTGGATGTTCAAGGTGTCAGTGGTCTATTCCCCGCAACCGATGTGGAAACCATTGTAAAGCTATTAGACACTATCAAAAGTAGAGCTGCCGCTTGAGTTATCGAAACTTGATGGCGTCTTCTATCTGACTTAATATCATGTTAAAACTGTTCAACCGGTTGAAATAGTCGCCTTTCGATTTTAAAATTCATGCATGAGCTTCAGAGAAGGTTTTAAAACCCTGCTGGAAGAGTTGGTACTCTCGGAAGTAAGAACGCTCAAGTCACAGGTTCGCGAAATTCGCACTGAGATGAGCTCTACTAGGGCTTCCATACTAGGGGATATTGGTTCTCTTAGAGATGATATTAAAACATTACACCGCTCCCAAGAGGAGAAGATGGACTCCATAATCAAATCGATTCGAGAATTGTCTGAGAAGGTCAGTGAGATTACTAGATCTATTCAAGGGTAGGTTGCATCAACTTTAT
Source organism: Thermodesulfobacteriota bacterium (assembly GCA_035325995.1). Classification (NCBI taxonomy): domain Bacteria; kingdom Pseudomonadati; phylum Thermodesulfobacteriota; species Thermodesulfobacteriota bacterium. The sequence goes on from DAOKYU010000002.1 coordinate 425,157, forward strand.
ACACTAATAAAGCAGATTGCTCTTTTAGCATAAATTTGCTGTTTACTTGTGTGATAGACAAATTAATTTTCAGTGGACTATGTTCCATTCTTAATTTCCGAAACTGATACACTTTCATTTTGATTGAGCATAGATTCAACTACCTGTTTCAAAGCTTCTAAGCGGTTCTTGTGAGCGACTGACCTTCCCCCTAAAAACTAGTCCATTGTAAAAGAGAGTTCTCCTTGGTAAGAA